>JANMZO010000164.1:0-1726 GCA_031383405.1 Acidimicrobiia bacterium
GAGGCGACGCGAGGCTGCCTCGGCGCGGCTGAAGTATGCCTCGCCATCGCCCCAGTCGTGGGCGATCACGACGTCGGGGAGTTCGACGGCGTTGCCGCAAAAAACCTCAAGCTCTTTGGTCGTGAGGACACCGAATGCGGCGAACGCTTCCTCCACCGTGGGGTCCTTGCGGGGGTGTTCCTGTCTTGTTGTCAAGCGGCTTTTTCGAGTTTTTCTAGGTTTTCGGTGTGCTGGGGGTCGTAGCTTGTGCCGGTGTTGAGCATGGCGAGGATGAGGTCGCAGCGGCGGCGGGCGACGCAGATCACGGCGGCGTTGTGTCGTTTGCCTTCGGCTCGTTTTCGGGCGTAGTAGGCCTTGGCGTTCGAGTCGTGTTGGACAGCGACGAATGCAGCGAGGAACATCGCGTTTTTGAGTCGATGGTTCCCGCGTCTGGAAGCGGCTGAGTTGTTGATGCTCTTTCCGGAGCGTCGGTCAATTGGTGCGAGTCCGGCGTACGCGGCGAGGCGTCCACCGTCGGCGAATCGGGCGGGGTCACCAATTTCGGCGAGGGTTCGTGCTCCGGTCCTGGGCCCGAACCCGCACAGGGTCACCAGGACCTTTCCAAGAGGGTGCGCAAGAAACGTTTCCTCGATCTGGGTGGCGAGCTCGGCGCGTTGCCCGGCGATGCGTTCGATGTCAGTAGTAAGTCCGCTGATAATCTCACCCCAGGTTGTTTCACCGGGGAGCGTGACGGTTTGCGCGGCGAGCGCTGTGGTGATGTCGGCGGTCACTTTGTCGGCGAGACGCGGGGACCGTTTAGCGATGAGCGCCCGGATCTTGGTCTTGCCGGCCTTACGGAGCAAGGTTGGTGTCGGATACTTTTCGAGGACATCACGGATGCCGGGATGACCGAGTCGTGACCCGATAGCCCGCTCCAGTACTGGACTGATACTCGTGAGTGCGTCTCGACAACGATTGATCGCCCGGTTCGCGTCGTCGGCGAGATCGACGTCGCGGCCGTTCAGGATACGAAGTTTCGCGAGGAGGTCATCATCGATTTGTAGCCACGCGAGGCGGTCGGAATGCCGGCGTGCAAAGTCGGCCAGGACCCAGGCGTCACGCGGGTCGGTCTTGGCAGAGCCGGAGTACAGCTCCGCGGCGCGGCGCATTTGTAGGCCGGTCACGTAGGCGACGGGTACGTCATGTTGTCGAGCGACAGCAAGGAGTAGCTGTGCTGGCGATGAGGGCATGTCGATCACCAGCACGACACGCCCGCGGACTTGCGCGTCGGTGATGATTTTCACGATCGCGGCTTCGTCGTTCGTGACCGGCCTGTGAAACAGTTCGTCACCGTCTGTTGTGATCGCTTGCGCGTAATGCGTTTCTTTGGCCATGTCGACACCAACGAAAACGTCGATGCTGTGATGGTCGATCTTGTTCACACTTGCCTCCTCGAATCGGTTCGATATGTTTGCTGCTCGAGCGGTGCGACCGCCATCAACCACCTTACGAATCAGCCCCGAAGATGCATGTTCCTGTTAGAGGTCAGTCACACCCGGATAGTGGAGGTAGCAACACCCCCCAGGCCATCAAGTGACAGGGGCGCAGAGCCCTGCCCCCACTACCGAGCAACACCCCAATCCTCACAGAAAGGAGCTACTGAACAAGGTAAGGGGGCGAGCAAGCCCGTTACGCTGGCCGCGCGGCGCTTGCTTGCTGCCAGGCCTGCTCGGCCCGATCAGACGTG
>JANMZO010000179.1:0-23745 GCA_031383405.1 Acidimicrobiia bacterium
AGATCCAACAACCCGAAGTAGGCGGTGAGCCCCGTGATCCCGTACACGCCCAACATCGCCTTCGGATCGACGCCTTCGGGGATCTTGCTCACCGGCCCGATCGATGTCATCCCGTTCGTAACCAGATAGTCCTGCCAACCAGTCGAAGCGTTCACGAAATCGCCGAGCGCGAAGCCCGGATGCTTCGACGCCACCACCTGCCCGACGGCTCCCGCCCGCATCACCTCACCGATCTGCACCGGAGGGAGATAGCTCGGCACGTCGTTGAGCCATCCTCGCTGCGTCGGATCGAACGAGAGCCAGAGGGTACGCACCACGAACTCGCCGTCAGCGGGCTCGCGCACCGACACGGTCCGCAATTCGAAGTCGGAGTCAGACACTGCGCCCACCGGACGGTTCACCAACACGAGCTGACGGTTCAGGAGTTCAGGCATTTTTTGATGGTAGTTCGCCCGGTTCGCATGGGCCGTGTCGGTGGTGGGGAAACGTTACGCCCCAGCGAAACGTCAGCCCGGTGGGGGAAGCGTGACGCGGCTCGTGCGACCACGGAAAAGCGCAACCAGTCGACCCGACTGATCGCTCACCTCGACGTCGTGAAGCGCAGCGCGTCGCCCGGACCATTGGGTCGCGGCCCGTGCCACCAGACGTTCGCCGACGTGGGCCGGCGCAATGAAGTCGATCTGGGCCGTAGCAGCAAATGCTGGCGATCCAGCGATATTGGAGGCGAATGCCATGGCCGAATCGGCCAGAAGAAACAGGTAACCGCCGTGACAGACCCCGAGCCCGTTGACCATATCGGAGCGGACCGTCATCGAGACCACGGCGCGTCCGGGTTCCACCTCATCCAGTGACATCCCAGCAGCGCGTGAAGCCCGGTCGGCCTCCCACATCCTCGCGGGTGACGTGCGATCGTCGGGCTGATCCATCTTCGGAAAGCTACTCGCGCCCACGCCCAAGCCCGGTAGGGTCCAGCGATCCACCGTTAGCTCCGATGGCCAAAGGACAGCCGCTGTGTGGGAATGTGAAATCGGAGCCATTCACACCTGAGAGATCACCGGTTCTCTGCCAGGCTGTCGGCATGGATTCCGAGCGGTCGACAGTCGGGGCGTGCCCCAAGAACATGGTTTTTGGACCGTGCGCCGACGGGGGCGACGACGGGTCGTGCGAAGTACCACCCTCAGATGGCGGACCACCGCGGTGTCCGTTCGCTGCGCAATGGTCCGAGGGTGTCTTTCTCCGGGTAGCCGATGCCTCCGGGTCAGGAGGCACATCGCCGAAACGCGACAATCCGTCTGCCCGTCTCGGCAACCACCGCACTTCCACAGTCATGACCGAGCTTCCCGATGTCGGTCGAAACGGTCAGGCCATCCGTTCGATGGCGCGGCAGTTGGCGGGACACGTGGACGCCGTCCTGTTCGGCGACGTGAACTGGGACCGGGTCCAGTTTCCCCCTTCGTACCGCGCGGCCCTAATTGAACAGGAGGGACTACGGGCCTGGCCCGGCCTCAATGCGAGAGACCGGAACCGGGTCGCGCTCGAAGGGGAGCTTCTTGCTCTCAACGATCTGAACGTGGCCGGTGTGCATTGCGTAACGGGCAATCACCCGTATTCCGGTAATCGTCCCGATGCTGCACCGGTCTTTGATCTCGATTCGACCCGCCTGGTGAAGCTCGCCGCAGACATCGGGCTCACGACATCGGTCGCGGCTTCCCCGCACTCGTTCCCCTCGGATCTACGACCCGTCCGGACCTTCGACAAGGGTGTGGCCGGGGCATCGATCTGCTTCGTTGATCAACCCGTGAATGCCGCGGGCATCGTGCGCTTCATCGACCGGGTGCGTGCGTGCGGGCCGACGTCGATGACCTTCCGGCCCGTCATCACTATTGTGACGTCACTCGATGATTTCGACCGGTGGCGCCAGTACCCGAATGCGAGGGTCCCCGAAGGTTGGAGCGAAGCGCTCAACCACGCGTCCACCCGAGTTGGAGACACCGGGCTCTCGCTGGCCGTCGACCTGGCCCGGTCCGTCCTCGAGATCGACGGTGTCTCGGGCGTGCTGTTCGCGAGCACGAGTACGCCATCGAACGCGAGGGAAGTTGCCGCGGTGTTCCGAGATGCCGCCTCGGCGCTGCGCGGGTAGCGGCTCGTACGCGAGTGCCGGTCCGCGCCCTCTCGGGTTCAGTAAACGGGGTTGTCGGAAATCGGAGCGGGCGCCGCTGAACGTGCCACATCGAGTTCGGCTTTCATGGCCATGCGGAGGCTGAGGACATCGTTCGATACCGTCAGCATCTGAAAGCCCTGCTCGGTGCGGCGTCCGGCGAGAGCGCCACTCGCATGGATTCCCGGTACGACGCCGGCATCCCTACACGACTTCACGATGTGCAGGAGAGCCTCGGTGAACTCCGTGCGGTCGTCGTTGTTCCCGGGTGGCAGCCCGAGGCTGAGTGAGAGATCGGCGGGGCCGACGTAGATGGCGTCGACCCCGGCGACACCCAGAATGGCGTCGAGGTTCTGAAGTGCTTCGACGGTTTCGATCATTGGGATCACCGCAATGCCCGTCGCCGCCCACGCGTGATAGTCGTCGTGTCTCATTCCGACCATTGTCGGCCCGTAGCTCCGCGAACCTATGGGCGCATAGCGACACGCGTGAACCACGGCCCGGGCCTCGGCCTCCGTGTTGACCATCGGCACGATCACACCGTGGGCCCCGGCATCGAGCATCTTACCGATGATGCCCGGCTCGTTCCACGGGACCCGCACGAGGGGCGTACCCCCGGCCAGATCGATCGCCTGGATCATTCCGACACACGCCTGATATTCGACCGCGCCGTGCTGTGTGTCGATACACACGTAGTCGAATCCCTGCCGAGCCGCGGCTTCCGCCGTCACCGTCGATGGTATTGAGAGCCAGGCTCCGAACGTAGACCGGCCTGCTGCCCATTGTTCACGTAGTCCATTCATGACGTCGGTCTACCAGACAACGGTGAGTCGCGTCAGCTCAGAGCCAGTCTTCCCAGCGTTAGCTGGCGTGCATCTGTCGGGCGACGGCGAGCTTGTCGGGCGTGCTTGCTGGTGGTCGGCCGCCAATGGTGTTCGGGCCCGACGTGACGATGATGGGATAGTTGGCCATGTCTCTTGGAGGAACGAGCGCTATCGCACGATCACCGCACCGGCCCTGGTCATGAGGGCGCTCGACGCCGTCGTCGAACTTGTTTCCCGATCCGTGTGCATCCGGCGACCGGATGCCTGGCCTACATCAGCAGCAGCCGAACAGTCTCGATCTCGGCGTCGCCGACAACGAGTTCGTTGGCTGCGGAATACCACAGACCCTGCTCGACCACGAAGGACGGGAGGCGACGCACCGACGCCTCGACTTCGTGCCACGCCACCCCGAGGTCGGCAAGGCTCGACCGCATCCCTGATGCCTCGACGATCTGCCGAGCCCGCTCGGGGTGATTTTCCTGCAGGGTGGACATGATCAGCACACCGAGAGCTACGAGTTCGCCATGCATGATGGTTCGGCCGGTGACCTGTTCGAAGGCGTAGGCGAAGAAATGCTCGCTCCCCTCTTCGAAGCGTGAATGTCCGAGGTCGTGACACCGCCACCCGATGTCACGGTGGCACTCCATCAACCGCCGGACACCCTCGTCGTCACCTCGACGAAGCAGCGGGGCGAGGTCGGCCAACTCGGTGATGTACGCCTGGCTCATTGACGCGGCGTGCTCGTCCCACGCCGGATCGTATCCGCGCTCGACCGCGAGCTCCCAGTCGAAACGCGCGGTGTGGCACGACAGCACATCGCCGATCCCTCCAAGGACGAGCGCCGCCGGAGCGGCCGCGAACAGATCGAAGTCGACGAGTACTTCTTCGGGAACCGCGTCTCCCTCGTAGCGAACGCCGCCCACATCTCGCAGCGCCGTCATTCGGGTGAAGCACGCGTTCACGGAAGGCAGGCTCGGAATCTGAAACAACGGAATCTGTCTGCGCCAGTGGATCCACTTCGCGGTGTCCATTGCCGTTCCACCACCAAGGCCGACGATCGCTTCGACGCGGGGAAGCGTAGCCACCAGAAGGTCCAAATGCTCGGGCGAGAGGTCGTCGGCCATCTCCACGTGCACCGGTAGGTGAGCGAGCGTGGCCTTCACGACGGCCCACGGCTCGGGTTGGGCGATCACCAGATAGGACCCAAGTCGGTCCGTGAGCGTTGGAACCAGGCCACGCCCGTAGCGGGTCGCGAATCCGTTGGCATCAATCATGGGTGTACCTTTCGCTGGTCCCCCGACCGCTTGGTCGTCGGTCTCCCGACTACGGTCTCGCCGTCACGACGATCAGTGGCCATAGAAGGGAAGAGCATCTGCCATGCGCTCCGGCGCGCTAGCGCTGTGGCCCCCAACAGCCCGGACCGATCTCCCGACGCACTCCGCTCCACCCGGATCGGGAACGGCGAGACGTCGAGCACCGCAGCTCGAACCGGTTCAAGCAATGCCGGGTTGGCCCCAATGCCCCCAGCGAGCACGAATACATCGGGATCGCAGACAACGTCGACGGCAAGTATCGCCCGTGCAATCAGCGAAGCTTCGAGATCCACGAGGAATCTCGCCAGTTCGTCGCCTGCACCTGCAGCACGAAAGATGGCTTCTGGCGATGCGTCCGGGGCGAGATCTGTCTGCAGTACTCCCTGGGCACGGTGGTCGCGCAATGCTCGCTGCATTCCCGAACCGGATGCCGCGAGCTCAAGCGACCCCCGGCGGCGGGCTCGGGGCGTTGACGGGTCATCGCCCAGAGGAAGGTACGCAATCTCCCCGGCCGCACCGGTTGCACCACGCAGGATCCTTCCATCCATGATGATGCCCGCTCCGACGCCTGTTCCTATCGAGATGACGACAAGGTTGCGGATCGTTCCGAACGTCCGGCCGGCGAATTCTCCGAAAGCGGCCGCGTTCACGTCGTTCTCGATCAGTACCGGGACCTTCAGCGCCTTTTCCAACAGTCGCTTCGGCGCAAGGTCATCAAAGCCCGCAATGTTGACCGCTGCGGTGAGTATGCCGTCTTCGGTGACGAAGCCCGGGCACCCGACGGCAACGCTGCGTACAGAACGCCACGGGACCCCGCCGGTCTGGGCGAGCACACGTGACATGCGCACGAGTTGCGACACCACTGCGAGACCTCCGGTGCGATCAGTCGCCTCCGTTGTCTCGGTGATGATGTCGCCGACGAGATCGCACAGGGCCGCCCTGATCTTCGTTCCGCCGAGGTCCATGCCGATGGCGAACCCCGCCCTCGGATTGGCCTCGTAGAAGTCGGCGGGCCGGCCGGCTCCGGTCGACGATGCCGGCACGGGCCGAATAAGGTCACGCTCGCGCAGAGCGCCGACGATCCCCAAGACCGTAGGCTTCGACAGACCCGTGATCTCCATCAGCTTCGACCGGTTGATCGGCGAGTGTTCGATGATAGAAGAAAGCACTGTCGCCTCATTCGCCCGCCGGACGAGCGCGTGGTGTTCGCGCCGTTCTCCGGCCACCGACGTCACTGCTTCACCGATCCGGTCGTAAGCCCACTGACGAGTTGTCGTTGTACGGCAAGGGTGAGCAGGGCGATGGGGATGATGGCAAGGCAACTGGCGGCGGCCATTGGACCCCAGTCGAGTGTGCGGTTGGAGACGAAGGAACTGATGTACACCGGGAGCGTCTTGGATCGTGGGCCCGCGAGGATGACCGGGATCAGAAACTCGTTCCATGCAAGCAACGCAACAAAGATCATGGTGGCGGCGAGTCCGGGAAGTGAGAGGGGAGCGACGATGCGCAGCACGATCGCCAACCGTCCCGCCCCGTCGGTCCTGGCACACTCTTCGAGTTCGATCGGGATCTGCTCTATGAACGATGTCATGAGCCAGATTGAGAACGGCAGATTCGCGGCCGCATAGATCACGATCAGAGCAAGCCTGTTGTCATAGAGGTGAAGCCGGGTCACCACGTCGTAGAGGGGAACCATGAGCACGATGGCGGGAATCGCCCGCGCGAGAAGCAACGACACCTCGAGCGGCCGTCGCCCGGGGAATCGAGGCGTCCTCGCCAATGCGTAGGCGGCAAGCGATCCGACGCACACGCACAGCAGGGTGGATGTCAACGCGATCGAGATCGTGTTCGTGAGCGCCTTGGTGAATTCGGCGTTCTTGAACAGCTGGCGATAGTTCTTGCCCGTAGGTGAGAACTGCACGAACTTCGGCGGGATCGCATAGGAGTCGACGCGGGTCTTGATACTCGTCGACGCGGTCCAGAAAATCGGAAACAGCGACGCGGTCGAGGCGATGACCAACAACGCATAGGAGAGCACCGTACCCCACCGAATGGGACGGCGAATGCGCTCGCTTCCGGACGAAACGGCGCTCAAGTGTCGCTCCTCGAAGCCCAGCGCCATACGAGGAACAGCGGAATTGTCAGAATTGTCACGGCAACGCCGATTGCCGCGGCACGAGAGGTTTGCAGGAAGTTGAAGCCGGTGTTGTAGTTCAGCAATCCGACCGTTTGCGTGGCGGTCCCCGGGCCGCCACGGGTGAGGATGAAGATCACGTCGAACAGCTTCAGCACGTCGATGAGCCGAATGAGCAAAATCACAAACAGCACCCGCCGCAGCATCGGGAGTGTAAGGGACACAAAGATTCGAAGCGGTCCGGCGCCGTCGACCCGTGCCGCGTCGAACGGCTCAGTCGGGAGTCCGGCAAGACCCGCGATCGTGAGCAGCATCACGAAAGGGATGGACTGCCAGGAGTCGACGAGCACGATCGATGCAACGGCCGCATGGCGATCGCCGAACCAGTCGAATCCGCCGTGACCGACTTTGCTGAGAAACCAGTTGGCCACACCAAGATCGGTGTCGAGAATGAAACGCCACATGAGCCCGACCGCAACCGGGGTCAACAGCATGGGGAGCAGGAGCATGCTCCGGAACAGGCGTGTGCCGCGCAGATTCCGATGCAGGACGACCCCGAGTCCAAGCCCGATGGGGAGCTGCACCGCCAATCCCGAGAACGCGATCACCAGCGTCGTGCGGACGGCCTCACGAAACGTGGCATTGGCAACATCGCGCCGGTAGTTCTCGAAGCCGACTGATCGTGGTGGGGCGAATGCGCCGATTGTCGCGTTGCGGGTGGAGAGATAGACGCCGACCGCGATCGGCACGGCGAACAACGAAAGAATCAGCAGCCACGCCGGCAACGTGAAGACCGTGGCGGCGAGGTTCGAGCGGCGGGTCGCCCGTCCTGCGGGAATGCTACGGGTCGGTGGGGTCTCGGCCGTGGTCAGCTTTTCTCCGTGGCGAGGATCGGCTTGAGTTTCTCGTTGAGCGAATCGAGGCCCTTCTGCGGTTCGTCTTTGCCGGTCATGACGTTCGTGATTGCATCAACGATGGCCTTGTCCATCTCCGGCCATACTTTGAGCTGTGGGTAGCGCTCCACCCGGCTGCTTGAGGGAATATCGAGGGTGGACAAATACGGCTGTTCCTTGAGCAATTCCGGGTCGGTGATGATCGAGGTTCGGCCGATGGCCGCAGCGCCCGACTTCAAGAAGGCTTTGGCGTTCGACTTACCGAGGACGAACTCCAGGAACTGCCAGGCCTTCTCCTTGTTCTTTGAGTCGGCAGGGATGCCGATGTTCCATCCGGCGAGATGCGTGATGTCGGTGCCTCCGGAGGGCATCTTCGCCGTCTCGATCTTGCCGAGGTTCTTGTTCGTCTTCGGATCGAGCATGAAGCCGTAGTAGCCGGAGTACTGAACCATCGAGCCGATGTCGGTGGAAACGAACTTGGCGGTTACATCGTCGCCATTGGTGGAGATCGCACCCTTTGGTGCGACGTCAAGGAGGTTCTTCAAATACTCCGTTGCCTTCAGCGCCTCGGGTGTGTTGACGGTCGGATTGAGGTTCTCGTCGTAGAGCTTGCCGCCGAAACTCCACACGAGCGTCATCCACCACCAGCTGACCCCGGGGCCGAACCCCATGATTGTTCCGTCGCCCTTGCCGGACTTCTTGACCGCCACAGCGTTGGCGAGGTACTCATCCCAGGTGGTGGCCGGCTTCAGACCCAGTTCGGTGTAGAGGTCGGTGCGATACCACTGGATCATCGGTTCGGTCGACAACGTGAGGCCGTAGGACACGCCGCTGTACTTGCCGTAGTCCTGCTGACCGGGAGTGAAGTCGGCGATGTCGTACTCAGCTGAGCCGGCGATGTAGTCGTCGAGAGGAGCCATGGCCTTGGCCGCTCCGAATGCAGCAAGGAAGGTGTTGTCGAACTGTGCAACGTCGTAGGCGCCCGACTTCTGCTGGTACGACAGCAACTGCTTCTGGTGCGCTTCGCCGTAGGGCGTCTCCGAAAAGTTCACCTTGATTCCGGTCTTCTTCTGGAACGCCGGGATAAAGCTCTGAATTGCGGTCGAACTCGGGCTGGGAATCAGGAAGACGTTTATTTCGCCGTTGCTTCCTGCCTCGAGGTCACCACCCGTTGCGGCTGCGGTTGTCTCGGCTGCAGATGCAGGCGTGGTTTCGCTCGCTGCCGTCGCGGTCGTGTCGGTGGCCGCTGCAGCGGTCGTCTCCACGCTCGCCGGTGCTTCCGTCTCGGCTGCCACGGTGTCTTTCGAGTCGCTGCTGCAGGCGGTCAGCCCGACAGCTACGAACAACACAGCCGCTGCGGTGGAAACCCACCGCAGGGTTCGAGGAATGCGACTCATCAGATGGCCCCCTTCGTCGGAGCACGGCGCTCCGTCTGTCACCGTACACGTCGAAGCGAATTCGGTCAACGATGATGACCGAATTACCGACGGGCCTTCAGCCACGGTTCGATCGGCGTCGCCGCGTCGGTGGTGAACGGAAACGTCACGACGCGATCGTCGGCCGCCGACTGGTATGCGGCCATCACAATCTCGAGCACGGCGCGTCCATCGAGGCCAGTCACCTCAGGCTCCGAGCGACCATCTATGCAGTCGGCGAAGTGGCTCATCTCGCCGAACCAGCCCCACGTGCGGGCCTCTTCATGTGACACGAATGTCCAACCGGTCATTTGTTCGACCTTTTCAGCAGCGTATCCGACTCCGATATCGGAATACACGAGCATCGACTGCCCGCGCGCAAGGTCAGCGACGACGGATCCCTTCGTTCCGAGCACCTCCAGGCGTTCGTCGATTCCTCCTGGCGCGGCCCAGGATGAATCGATCACAGCCACCGCACCGGATGCAAAGCCGAGGGTAAGAACCGCATGGTCGTCAACGATACCTGTGGTGTGTTTGTGGATGCCGAGGCGGGCATGCACCGACCGGACTGCGGGCCGGTCGAGGAGCCAACGGGTCAACTCGATGCCGTGACATCCCATGTCGAGCAGGACACCGCCGCCCGAGAGCGACGGATCGTGGAACCACGAGGTGTGCGGACCGCCATGGCGCTCGTGGTGCTGCACCGAGATGATCGTTCCGAGCGCTCCGCTTCGCACGAGGTCGCGAACTTTTTGATAGCGCGGAGCGAAGCAGAGCTGTTCGGCGTAAAGCAGATGCACCCCGGCGTCGCGACAGGCATGCACCATTCGGTCGGCCTCCCCCAGATTCATGGCGAGCGGCTTCTCGCAGATCACGTGGACGCCCGCTCCGGCGGCGGCCATCGTGGCGTCGTGGTGCAGCCGGTTCGGCATCGCCAGTGTGATGACATCGAGGCGCGCGTCTGCGAGCATCGTTGCGACGTCTGCATATGACTTGCAGTTCCATCGCTTGGAGAAGGACTCGCGGGAAGTTGCCGTCGCCGAGACGACCCCGGCGATCTCGACCCGGCCGGTGGAGACGAGGCCCTCGGCGTGCAGATTTCCAGCGAAGGCGGCGCCAACGATGCCAGCGCGGATCATGACGTCACGACCGTGCGGGGAAGGGCGTTCACCGCCGCCCAGGCGCCGCCCACGTCGGCCTCCGTGATGTTCCGAAGATCGGCGACTCCAACGTCGAGGTCCTCTTCGCGTGCGTAGCTTCGGAGACCCACCAGTCCCTCGCGAAGGTGGGTCTCGGTTATGCCGAGATCAGCGGGATGGGCCCGCGTACCGCAGCGACGCACGACATCGGCCGCCCAGTCCGGTCGGTTGCCCTGCACGACGGAGAGCGCGACAACGGCAAACGCGATCAGCTCGCCGTGGACGTGATGGGCGCCGGTCGCGTGTTCGTAGGAGTACGCCCAGAAGTGCTCGCTCCCTTCCTCGAACCGGCTATGACCGGCGAAGGCGCAAGCGGCTCCGATCCGACGATAAGCGTCGGCCATCCACCGGATGCCATCGGCGCTGACCGCGTTCACGTCGCCGGTTCCGGCGTCGAGCTCGGCAAGCAGCGTGGTGCCGAGTTCGGCGAGGTCGTCGCGCCAGGCGTGACCGTGACCAAGACCGCTTGCCGCCTTCCAGTCCCAAAGGCCCGTGTGGCACGAAAGGATGTCGCCGATTCCGCTGCGATTCAGATGCGCCGGAGCTGACCGGATCACGTCGACGTCGATGACGACCTTCAGTGGAACGATTTTGCCGATGTAGCGAACCTTCCCATCTATCCGGACACCGACGGCATCGGTGAATCCGGCATCGACCGATGTGATCGTCGGCATCTGGATGAGAGGTCGGCCGGTTTTCCAGGCAATGAACTTTGCGGTGTCGAGGGCGGTTCCGCCGCCGATACCGACCACGACCTCGCCGTCATCGGTTGCGTCGATGAGTGTTTCGAGGTGCGCCAGGTTCATGTCCCACGCGGTCACTACGCGCGTTGCCTTCGGCGCCTGTGGGGCCACCGACGTCCACGGTGGATCGTTCACGACGGCGGTGTAGGGCACCCCGAGACCGGCGAGTACGCCGATAACGCTCGACAGTTCCATTTCGAATGGCTCGCCGATCATGACGCGTCGTCGTCATACATCGGCGAGTTCCGCCGCGTTGTCGTGAACCTTCCCGACGGCCGTGACGACATCGTCGCAATCGCTGTGACTACCCATGAGAATCGAGGTCGTGAACCAGAGAGTCTCTGCGGCCAAGCTGTCGGTGACCGGAAGGTCCTGCTTCGCATAGTCGGGCATCGACGCCCGCGACTCCCGGTAGCGCGGGGCGAGCCCGACTGGATCGACGAAGCAGTCGAGGGAGTGCACGGCCGGATAGGCCATGGTGAGGGGAATGCCTTCGGCGTCGAGCGCCAGACGGGTCTGTTCGCGGGAGGCACCGAAGACGTCCGCGTCGATGCGGACCACGTAGCAGTAGTTGCCCTGCGAGGTGCAACGCGGGTCGCGTCGCTGAGGATGGACACCCGGGATCTGGGCCAGCAGGTCGTTCAGATAGTTCGCGTTGGTCGAGCGGTTGCGCTGTTGTTCCGGGAACCGTTCGAGCTGGGCGAGCAGCACAGCGCCCTGCCATTCGGTCATCCGGAAGTTGCCACCGAGGCGGTAGTGCGAATAGAACCACTGACCGGGCATGCGGCCGCAGTTCCCGAACGAGCGCACCGCGGCAAGCACATCGGACCGACGTGAAACGACCGCACCCCCTTCACCCGCAGTCATGAGTTTCGATGCCTGAAACGAGAATGATCCGGCATCGCCGATGGTGCCGACCGGTCGGCCGTTCCAGGTTGAGCCGTGGGCGTGCGCGGCGTCCTCGATGAGGGCCAACGACCGACGCGAGCAGATCTCGGTGAGGCGGTCCATGTCGGCAGGATGGCCGGCGACGTGCACTGCGATGACCGCAGCGGTACGTGGCCCGATAGCAGCCTCAACGAGATCTGGATCAATGCAGCCGGTGAACGGGTCGACGTCGACGATGATGGGCACCGCATTGACCATGAGCACCGCTGAGATGGTGGCGATGAAGGTCCAATCCGGAACGATCACCTCGTCGCCCTCGCCGACGCCGAGCGCCATGAGCGCCAGCTCCAACGTGTGGGTACCGTTCGTGACGGCGACAGCCGGGTCCACCCCGTGGAACCGACCCCAGGCCGCCTCGAACTCTTTCACCTTGGATCCCTGCGACGACCACCAGTTTCCGCTGTCGAGCACATCGAGGAGCAGTTCGCGCTCGCGATTTCCCGCAAAGGGCCAAGCGGGATAGGGCACGCTCCGCACGGGGGTGCCGCCCTTGATGGCAAGTTGGGGCATTCCACGAACCTCCGAGCTATCCGACCAATCGGTCAACAGTGTTTACCAAAGTCGGATGTGCGGGGCAATCCGACCAATTAACCATACGTGTCAGCATTGGCGGGGCTGCTCTGACAGTGGCAGGTTCGGTCGCCATCATCGTCCGGTTCGCACGCCAAAGTGCTCGAGGATTGAACCCAAACCGCCAAAGCGGACCACACGGAACTCCTCGGCGGCTTCGAGGCCATGGCGTTCGCCGGTACTTCGGGCCCCACCGCGAATGAGCATCCCGATCAGGTCGTCCAGCTCGCCGGATTCGAATGCCGCGTCGAGTAGGGGAACCGTCCATCCGCCGGTTTCTGCCTGCAACCGCAGCTGGTTCACGAAATTCCGCATCGGCGTGCGATGACACTGAGAAGCTGCAACTTTGCGATCAAGTGTTGCGCCGACGTCGACCACGTCGGTCACATCCATCACTCGGCGCCCGAAGTACCAGCGTTCGAACACCCCGTGGACCGCAAGTCCAGCGTTGAGATGCTCCGGATGGTGCTTGTCGAACTGCGCGGTCCAGAACGCCTCGTCGACAGCGGCGGCGACCTTGACATGATCCTGGTTGTCCTCGCCGTACATCGCGTAGGGATCAAAGGTTACGAGGGTGTGCGGGCGGTGGGTACGCACGAGGCGAATCATGTGCTCGCGAAGTTCCACTTCGGACGCATCGCCGAGCATATCGGTCTGATAGCCGAGATCGATCACCTCGGCAACGCCGAGTTCAACCGCCGCCTCGCGGAACTCGCGGTGGTTGCAGGCAATGGTGGCGGCCTCGTTGAGCCCGACGGAATCCCATCGGTCATCGGTCACCCGAACAACCACAACTCGCCAGTCGGCCTGCGCCCACCGGGCGATCGTTCCGCCGAGAAAGAGCGCAGCGTCATCGGCATGGGCGGTCACCACGAGCACGCACCGTCCCCGGCCATCATCAATCACACAAGGTTCCATACGTGAACTCTACGGGGCCGGCGACGATGTGGGGAGTGGCGCTCCGGGGGCTCGCCGGGCGAAAATGCGGTATGGGACGTACAGAGAGTGGGGCGTTCGCCGGTTCGGCGAGGGTGGACATCACGCCGTCGTGGCCGGTGATGCAGGGAGGTTTCGGGCAGCGGACCGGACCGCATACCGGCGTACTTGATCGAGTGTTCGCAAAAGCGATGTACCTGCGTTCCGGGGCCGAGGAACTGCTCCTCATCACCGCTGACCTGATCGCCATGCCGAGCCAGATCGCCAACCCGGTGAGTGAGGCAATCTGCGCGCTTACCGGTTTGGAGGCGCACCAGATCTGCCTCTGCGCATCGCACACGCACTCCGGCCCGTTGCCGTACGACGGTGGTTCAGCGATGGGTGTGGCGCAGTACTCCGCTTTCCTCAGTGACGCCCTTGTCCAGGTCGGCGTGTCGGCCCGGCGCAATGCGGTACCGAGCCGAATCGGAACAGGAGTCGGAACGGTCGACGTGTTCTTCAACCGGCGGACTCGGGGCATGCCCAATCACGTCGACAGGCGGGTCGCGGTGCTCACCGTTCACGATGTCGGCGATGACCGGGTCACTGGTGTGGTGTTCGGTGTGGGATGTCACCCGGTGACGCTTGGCTGGGACAACATGGCGATCAGCGGCGATTTTCCCGGCGTGGCCCAACGAGCGATTGAGTCTGCCCTGCGCGTCGACAACGCACTGTTTTTCAACTCGACCGAGGGCAACGTGATTCCGGCGACGAGCCCGAACCGCAACTCCCTCGATCCACGGGGATATGTCGGTGGCACATACGCCGACACCGAACGCATCGGTGGAACGATTGCGGCCGAAGTCGTGCGGGTCGTATCGATGATCAACCCGTCTGCAGCCGTCTCGCTCGGATCGGCTCGCAGTGATCTCTCGGTGGCTCCAAACAACGCCAGGTTCGATCTTGCGTCGTCGCAGGCGCGATTGGAGAAGGCAACCGCTGTGCTCGAGGAGGTCCTCGGTGTGGACTTCGAAGCGCGGGCCGGGGGATTCGTGTGGGCGCTTGCGTCGCGTCACGTCGTCGCCACCGACCTTTCTGAACCCGACATGCGTCGACTGATGATTGCGGTGTGTGAGTACCTCGCCCTGCGAGCGCGAGTTGCGCACGGCAAGTCATTGCGAGACGTGTCGGTGCCCGTTCAGGTCATTCGCATCAACGATCTGCAACTGCTCGCACTTCCCGGCGAAGTGCTCGTCGAGGTAGGCGATGAATGGACCGCACGCACCGGGGCTTCCGGGTCATTCGTCGTCGGTCTGGCGAATGCCCACCACCGTTACCTCCCAATGTCTTTCCACTTCGACGAAGCGGACGCAGGCTTGCACTATGAGACGGTTACCGCCGGACTCGATCCGAACGCAATGGAACTCGCTTTGGACACCGGCATTGAGCTCCTTGCCGACCTGTTGGGAGTCGTTCGATAGTCATGACCGGTCCGTGTCGATGACGATAACACGACCAGGCGCCGGTTCTGCTAAGCCTGACCTGAGACCGGCGGAAGCCGTTCGAAAGGGGAGTGGCAGCGCATGACGTCGTGTCCGAGGCACATCAACCATGAACTCAGTGCCATGGCGTGCCCCGCCGGCCTCGACACCGTCGACCTGTTTGGCGATGGCGCGCAGGAGCACTGGTACGAGGCTTACGAGATCTTGCACCGCGAGGCACCGGTCCTTCGTATCGCTGGAGGTGGTTTCAAGCCCGGTACCGATGCGTTCATGCTCACCAGACACGCCGACGTCTCCCTTGTCGTCAAGGATCCGGTGCGGTTCCCGGCCCTGGGGCAGGTGCGGGTCGGTGGCTACGCCGACCAGGGCCTGACGGCCGAGGACGCCTACGCGACGTACCGCAGTTTGATGCAGGCGTCGATGGTGTCGTTGCGTCCGACGCAGGAGCTCTACATCCGTCACCGCAAAGAGCTCACCGACCCGTGGGTCGGCACCGGGGCGCTGCGTCACCGCCAGATGATTGCGATGCACGCAAATGATCTGCTCGACGAATGGATCAACGATGGCGAGGTCGAGTTCATCAACCGCTTCGCCCGTCCGTTGCCCCAGCGGGTGATGGCCAGCGTGCTCGGCTTTCCTATGAAGGACATCCCGCTGCTGGCCGAGTGGGGCGACGCCGTGGTGACGCCGTTCGTTCATGGCACCGGGCTCAAGCACGAGATGACTCCGGAGCAGACGACCGAGATGCTCCGACGCCTCGAAGGCTTTCAGGACTACATCTACGAACACGTGCGAGCCAAGCGCGCCGACCCGCACGACGACATGGTCAGCTTCCTGTGCGGCGTCCACTACGAGGCGCTGGACCGAAAGCTCACCGACCTGGAGATCGCCGGGATCGTTCACGCGATGATCCTCGGCGGCTTGGAGACGACGCAGTACGCGCTCGATGAGCAGGCCCAGCTGTTGTGCGAGCACCCGGGTATGTTCGAGCAGTTGCGCCATGATCGGGCAAAGGTGCGTTCGTTCACCGAGGAGGGGTTGCGGTTGCGCTCGCCCACGCACGGGCTGTCGACACGTACCACCTCCCAGGACGAGGTCTTCCGGGGTGTCGAGGTACCGGCGGGCTCGCTGCTCCACCTGCGTTTCGCTGCGGCGAATGTCGATGGGGAGGAGTTCGCTTGCCCGTTCGATCTCAACCTTGAGCGGGAAGGGATCACCCGTCATGTGGCGTTTTCGACGGGACCGCGAGTATGTCCGGGGGCCAACCTGTCGCGTTTGGAGCAGCAGATCGCCTGGGGTGTACTGCTCGACCGGCTCGAGTCGATTTGCTACGGCGACGGCAACGACTGGCTGCACCAACCCGGGATCATGCTCGGTACGCTGAAGCTGAACCTCCGGTTCACCGGGGCGGACACCCCGCTGACACTCGGGACCGGTCGAATCAGCAGCACCGTTTGAGGGAGGGCGCGGAGCAGTTTCGTCCGGCACGACATTCGCGTGGTCATGCGTATCGAGCGGCGACCGAGCAGCGCGGCGATTGCTCGAGGCTCATCTCGCGGCTGATCGCTTGCGTGGCAAGGCCGTGTAGCAGCTGGTGCGGGTGCCCAGGGCCGACACCGGCTCTGCACCGGAACGTTCGTTCAGAAGCTGTCGCGTGTTCACCAACCGGTGCGGGCGGCGTCATCCGGCGCTGTAAGGGTCCCAAGCGGCGAGGACGAACCGTCCCGCGAAACAAGGAGATAGATCATGTCGAAACTTCGCAAGAGATCGTCAGTGCTGGTCGCCGCCGTCCTGATCACCGGTGTGTTGGCCTCGGTGAGCCAGGCCGCTCCCCGCTCGTCCGAGGACAGCCGCCCCCAAGACAAGGGTGAGAGCAAGGACAAGGGCGAGAACACGGGTGACGACAAGGAGAAGGAGAAGGGGAAGGACAAGGAGAAGAACAAGAATGTTTCCTACACCGTCGCACTCGTCGGTGACTACAACTACGGCTGTGACCTCAATGTGAAGGTGGCGACCGTTGCCGCATTCGTTCAGGGCAGGACCGTTCCCAAGTGCGCCGGGCCCCTGGTTGACGACAAGCCCGTGGCCACCGGTATCCAAATCCCGGGCCGCCAGAAGTCCAACAACATGATCAACTCCATCAACGCAGCCGGTGTGGCATTCACCATCCATGACGGTGACACTAAGAGCGGCAGCACCGAGTGCCGGGAGAGCATCCACGACGGCACCAAGGCCCAGTTCAACGGTCAGCCGATCAACGGTGCGGCGAACCCCGGCTACAACAGCCCAATCGTCTACACGCCCGGTGACAACGAGTGGACCGACTGCCACCGCTTCGCGGCCACGCAGAGCCCGGTACCGGCAAACCTCACGAGCATCCCACTCGACAACCTGGCAGCCATCCGGACCAAGTTCTTCTCGGCGCCGTTAAGTCAGGGCAAGACCACGATGTCGGTCAACCAGCAGCCCGGCTATCCGGAGAACCTGCGTTGGCAGCGTGGCCCGGTTCTGTACCTCACCATCAACATGCCGGGCAGCAACAACAATTTCTGCAGCCCGCTTCAAAGCACGCTTGTGTGCAACCAGAACGGTGAGGCCGACAGTCGCAACGCAGCGAACATCGCGTGGATCAAGGCCGCCTTCAAGATGGCGGACGAGAGCGACGCCAAGGCCATCGTCGTCACGGCTCAGGGCAACCCCAACTTCGAACGCAACGCGGCTCTCGATCTTCCCACCTACGACATGAATGGCTACGTGGACTTCCTCACCACCATGCGCGAGCAGACCAAGCGTTTTGAAGGCCAGGTCGTCTACCTCCATGGCGACAGCCACTCCGCCACGTTTGACCATCCCCTGATGGACACCAATGGTTCGCCGCTGCCCAACTTCACGCGCATCGAGACATCGGGCAAGGAAGACACCCACTGGGTCAAGATGACGGTGACCCCCAGCGGCCCGGTGCTGCTGTCGTTCGAACTTCACGTGATCGACGCGAACCTCGGCTCTCAAATCGTGACCACACCGCCGTCAACGGTCGCGCAGACCCTGCCGTGGAACGTCACCGCCCTTCCGGTCAGGCTGGACCTGCCCCGCTTCGACGACTGAGCTGAGCTCCCCGGCGTGCCGTTCGCCGGTCGAGACGCACCAATGCCGGTGGGAGCCAGCAGAGGTGCGTCTCGGCCAGGTGGATCAATGGGCTCGTGAAAGGCAATCTCCCGCCCGCTCCTCTTCGCTGTGGAAATACCGGTTCCGGCATTCCAACGCCGCGGACTGGTTCGTACGGAATACTCCTTCGACCACTTCCGAGACAGTCTTCTCGAATACTGGGTTCCCTCGATGCTGGATCTGCATTGGTGAGCGAAGTACCTCTCCGTTACTTTGGCAATCACAACGTGAGGATCAAGGGGCTAACCATGACTGTTCTCGATGAAGCGCGGCACATTGCACCGGCACTGGCGGAGGCAGCCCGCACCGATGACGCGCAGCGTCGGCTCGGCGACGGGACTTGGAAGAACATGCTCGACAGCGGCGTGCTCCGCGCCCTCCAGCCGACTCGATGGGGTGGTGGCGAAGTGTCGCTGCTGGAGTTCGTCGACACCTCGTTGGCCGTGTCGGCCGCGTCTCCTTCTGCTGGTTGGGTGGCGGGGGTGATCGGTGTGCACCCCTGGCAGCTGGCTTTGTTTTCGAACGAGGCGCAGGAGGAGATGTGGGGAGAAGATCCAACCCGGATGCACTCGTCGTCCTACAACCCGACCGGCAAGGCCGAGAAGGTGTCCGGTGGATACCGGGTGTCGGGACGCTGGTCGTTCTCGACGGGATGCGACCATTGCGTTGGCGTGAACCTCGGCGCAATCGCGGGACGACTCGACGTGGGCGGCGGTGTCGAGTTGCCTGACTTCCGCTCGTTCCTGCTGTACCGCGATCAGTACCGGATCGAAGACAACTGGAACGTCTCCGGCCTCAAAGGAACCGGAAGCAAAGACATCGTGGTCGACGGCACATTCGTCCCCGAGTACCGCACACAGTCCCATCTGGCCTACGGGTTCGGTCACCCGCTTCCGGGGTGGAACGAGAACACCGGCGTGCTCTACCGTCTGCCGTGGTCCGTGGTATTCAACGCGGCGCTCGCCTCGTCAGTCCTTGGTGCCTGTCGCGGCTTTGTCGAGGCGTGGATCATCGAGTCGAGGGATCGGAGACTCACCGGAGGTATGCGCCTCGCCGACGATGCCATAGCGCAGCGCCGTCTTGCCGAAGCAACCTGGGACATCGAAGCTGCGGTAACTCGCCTCCGTGCCGATGTGCTCGAGTTGACGGAGATGATCTCGGCCGGAGAGACGGCGACGATGGCTCAACGCGGTCAGTACCGCTGGAACATGAACCGCGGTTGTGAGATCGCCGGTGAGGCGGTCGTGCGTTTGTTCCATGCCGCGTCCGGACGTTCGATCTTTCTGGACCATCCGCTTCAGAAACGGTTCCAGGATGTGCAGGCGGGTCTGGGCCATGCGTTCCTCATTCCCGACCCACCGGCCAAATCTGTAGGCGGCACGTTGATGGCGACCTCCAGCCCGGAGTTTCTCATGTAGTGCCGCTCTCAATGACCCCGGCAAGACCCTGGTGGCCCCGGCGGCCCCGGCGGCCCTGGCAACCCTGGTGGCCCCGGCGACCTCGGCGGCCCTGGCGGCCCCGGGCAATGGTCGGCGGTCCGACCAACGCGGCGATGGGCCCCGGAGGGCCCATCAGCATTTCCTGACGTGTGGCGACGATGCGGTGATCGACGGGTGTTTCGGTGTTCTTTCGACTTCCTGTTACGGACGGATACCAGCATTGATGAGGTCCTGATCCATGTGCTGCCAAACGTCGGTGCTCGTGCCGTCGGCGTTCAACCAGCGGACTTCGATCTTCTTGATCGGAACAATCTTCACGACCGGCTTGTGCTTTGTGGCCGCTTCTGCCGCAGTGCCGGTGACAACGAAGACTGTGGTGAGGCTGACTGCTGAGACTGCGAGGGTGGCGACGATTCGCTTGATGTTCATGGCATCTGCTCCTTGGGTTTGGGCCCGGGCGGTTCGGTTGTTCCGGACAGAGATGAGGATGCAGGTCACCTGTGAATAGGCCAAAAGACCCGCGTGTTGGTTTCGTGAATGTTGTTAAGCGTTGCTCACAAGTGACCGGGCGCAGCTGAAAGAGATAGTAATATGTGTACATATAGTCAGTGTGCATAGGATATTGATATTTGGAAACCAACATGTTTTCCGATGTTGTCGGATGTCTGTGCGGCCGATTCGATTCGGATCGTCGGAGCCGTGGTCGTAATGTGCGAACGACAGTCCACTCCTGATCGGATCCGCCCATGCCCACCGCTGCCCGCGTCGTCGTCGCCCCCGTCGAAGGTCCGATGGTGGTTGAAGACGTAGACCTGCCCGACCCCGGGCCCACCCAGGTCCTGATCCGTCAGAGTGCTTCGGGAATCTGCCATTCCCAGCTCCACCAACTCCATCGCACCCGTTCCGCCCCGATGCTCCTGGGGCATGAGTCGACCGGGGAGGTGCTCGCGTTCGGGAGCGAGGTGACGCACGTGGCGGTCGGTGACTCCGTGTTCGTCACTTGGGTGCCGCGCAGCCCGGCGGCGGCCGCCCGGTGGCGCGGCGGGTTCTCGATTTCCCTGCCGGGCGGTGCCACCGCGTCGACGGCCGACGTGTTCACGTGGGCATCCCACACCATCGCAGACGAGTCACTGGTCGTGAAGGCCGCACCGGGCGCCGCACGCGATGTGACCGCGATCATCGGGTGTGCTGTGATGACCGGAGCCGGAGCAGTCATGCACACGGCCGGTGTCCGGCCGGGTGAGTCGGTCGCGATCTTCGGCGTCGGTGGGGTTGGGCTTTCTGCCGTCGCGGCTGCTGCGGTGATCGGCGCGAACCCGATCATCGCCGTCGACCTCGATGACGAGAAGCTCGCCTTCGCGATGCGGTTCGGCGCGACCCACGCGGTCAACGGCGCCGGGGGTGACGCCGTCGAACAGATCCGGGCCCTCACACGCGGGCGCTACGAGGGAGTTGGTTTCCGCGGTCTCGCCATCGAAGGGGTCGACTATGCGTTCGACTGCATCGGGCACCGCTCCACGATGGGTCAGATCCTGGCGGCGGCGCGACCCGGACGCTTCGGGGTGGAGCGGGGCGGCACCGCGGTGCTCGTCGGCGTGCCGACCACCGGCCTCGACCTTGACGTCAGCAGCCTGCTCAGGTCGGAGAAGTCCTTCATCGGCTCGATCGGTGGCTCCTGTACGCCGGACCGCGACTTCTCGACCTTCACACAATGGCACGCCGACGGCCGCCTACCGCTCGACGATATGGTCACGGAACGCTTCCCCTTGGATGCCGTCAATGAAGCATGCGACGCGTTGACCAACGGACGCATCCGTGGGCGGGCCATCTTCGACCTGGAGGCGTGAGGGGTTCCGGACATCACCAGCTCGGCCACCTCGTCGAGAGCGATTCCACCGTTGCCGCCGGGGTGTCAGCATGCGGCTACAGCGTCGCACCCCAGCCGCATCGTGGCACCCCACCGGCATTCGTCCGGCCGAACCTCAACCGGGGCCCGCCGTTGCGGTGGCGCCCTGGCCGCATCGTGAACTTCGGAACTTCGGTCGGCACTCCTGTGGGATTTGATATGCGCACCTTCTATCGTAAGGGGACGCGCCTTCTCGGCCACCCCGTCGAGGGCGATTCCACCGTTGCCGCCGGGGTGTCAGCATGCGGCTACAGCGTCGCACCCCAGCCGCATCGTGGCACCCCACCGGCATTCGTCCGGCCGAACCTCAAGCAGAACTGTGTCTGTGGCGGTCCGGAGCTGGGAGAGTCTCGGCAGGCGTGCCGCTCACGCCGCCGCAACGTGAACGGGCCTTTGCAGCGTTGTTCAGCTACGTCACGATGGCCGCTTGCATGTTCCGATCGACGGCGTTCTTCCGCTCGGGTCAGGCCAACGAGGCCCACCAGCGGATCCACAGGCAGCAGGTGCTCGGTAAGCTGCTCCCCAACCCGAACCGCTGACGGGAGCGGAACGCTCCTCTCCCGTCACGGACCGGACTTGCATGCCCTGGTCGGGAGATGCAGCCTTGGGGCCGATCCGATCTGAGGAGATCCCGTGCACAACATTGATCCGGCCAAGCTCCACTCCTTCGTCCGGCGGGTGTGCGGCGGACTCGGTAGCACCGACGTGGAGGCCCGGCTGGTAGCCGACCAGCTCGTAGGGGCGAACCTCGCCGGCCACGATTCCCATGGGGTCGGGATGCTGCCGGCCTATGTCAGCGGCGCACGGTCGGGAGCGCTGCGCGTCAACGGCCATGTCCGTGCGGTCGTCGACCGCGGACCGTTGCTCGTGCTCGACGGCGATGCCGGCTTCGGTCAGGTGATGGGCTACGAAGCCATGAACGCGGCGATCGGGCGGGCCCGTGAACACGGGGTCGCGCTCGTGGGTTTGCGCAACAGCTTCCACATCGGCCGTATCGGCCATTGGGGGGAGCAGTGCGCACGTGCCGGTCTCGCGTCGATCCACTTCGCGAACGTGGTGGGTCACTCCCCCCTCGTGGCGCCGTTCGGCGGTGCCGACGCCAGGTTCGGCACGAACCCGTTCTGCGTGGCCATTCCGTCCACAGGCGACCGACCCGCGGTGCTGCTCGACATGGCCACGTCGAAGATCGCGCTGGGGAAAGCGCGTGTGGCACTGAACAAAGGGGAGTCCGTTCCCGACGGCGCGCTTCTCGACGGCAGAGGTCGGGTCACCACCGACCCTTCAGGCATGTTTGCGGTGCCCCGCGAGGGTGCGCTCATCGCGATGGGGGAGCACAAGGGATCGGGACTGGCCATCGTCTGCGAGTTGCTCGGCGCGGCACTCCTTGGTGGCCCGGTCATGGGGGAGGGCACCTCCACGGGAGCCTCGATCATCAACAACATGTTGACGATCGCCATCGACCCCACCGCGATCACCGGCCGCGATGCCCTGGCCTCCGAGGCGTCGGACTTCCTCGATTACGTGCGGGCGTCGGCGCCACGCGAGGGATTCGACGAGGTCCTTGTCCCCGGTCAGCCCGAGGAGCGGGCGGCTCTCGCCCGCTCCTCCGGTGTGCCGATCGACGACACGACCCTGGGTCAACTGCGCGCATCGGCCGTGGCGGCCGGAGTCCCCGATGCGGGCGACGAGTTGGCGTAGCCGTTCGGGGTTGGCCGGGGGATCGGTTCGCGTCGGCATCCCCGCCACAGTCTGGGAGCGTCGTTCAGCCGGTTGTGAGGACCGGCCCCCAACCGGTCCAGTGCCCGCGGCCGATCGATCGAAGGAGTGCCGATGAAGCGACCCGTCGCGGTCGCCGTCGCTCATCCAACTGTTGATTGCCGGCGGTCCCCAACCGGCTACTCCCGGAGCACCAGGTTCGGGTTTTTGCGGAAGTTGGGATCTGGCGGACGCGCAGTTGGGGTCCAACGTCGGCCCAACGGGTTCCGGCGGCTCCCAAAGTCAGCCCGAACCACGGCGTGTTACATTTCGGCGGCGCGCAGGTGTCGAGCTTCTGCGCTTCACGTGAGGAGTGCACCATGCCCACCACCGTTGCCGGTCACGCCGGCGAGCAGGCCGTTGCCGCGCTTCGTCAGGCCGGAGTGGATGTGATGTTCACCCTCAATGGCGGACACGTCTGGCCGCTGTACGAAGCTGCACGTAACCAGGGCATGCGGGTCGTCGACACCCGCCACGAGCAGTCCGCGACGTTCGCGGCGGAGGCGTACGCCAAGCTGACCCGTCATGCCGGATTGGCGGTTCTCACCGCCGGGCCGGGCGTCACCAACGGGGTGTCCGCCATAGCTGCGGCCCACTTCAACGGTTCACCGGTCGTGGTCCTGGGCGGCCGCGCGCCCGAGGGCCGGTGGGGTGCCGGCTCCCTGCAGGAGATCGACCACGTGCCGATCGTGGCCTCGATAACGAAGTCGGCGGCGACGGTGAAAGACCCGACGGCCGCAGCGCGTCTGGTGCATCAGGCGATCGCGACCGCCACGATGCCACACCGGGGCCCGGTCTTCCTGGACTTCCCGCTGGATGTCTTCGGTCCTTCGTCGGGCGAGTTGCCTGACTTCGAGCGGTCCCGG
>JANMZO010000189.1:0-2119 GCA_031383405.1 Acidimicrobiia bacterium
TGCTCGCTCCCGAACACAACGAGGGCTTCGACGGATCACTCACCGGATTCTGGAAGGAGTTGATCGACAGGCCTGTCGACATCCGTCGAACCATCGACTACGCAGAACTGCTGACCAAGCCCGGAGCACCGTTGGCCGGAATGATCGACTTGGACAACATCGCGGTCGTAGGCCACTCCTACGGTGGGTACACGGCGCTCGCGGCTGCCGGTGCACGGTTCGACTTCGCCGCCTACAAGACCCGCTGCGCGGCACTGGCGGCAGATGATCCCCTCAACTTCTTCTGCGCTCCCATTCCCTACGAGGCGGACATGGCCAAGCGAGCCGGACTCGACGCGACCCCCTCGGGTCTTTGGCCGTCATTCCGAGACCCGCGGGTCAAGGCCGCGATCTCGATGGCCGGCGACGCCTACCAGTTCGATCAGCGAGGCCTCACCGAGGTCAAGGTGCCCATCATGGTCATGGGCGGAACCGTCGATGACGGCACCCCCTACACGTGGGGTGCGAAGCTCACCTACGACAACGTCGCGAGCAAGAACAAAACGCTCGTCACGTTTCCCGGCGCCGGTCACTCTCTCTTCGTTGACCCGTGCGACAACCTCCCGTGGACCAAGTCCTTCTCGTACCGCGACGCGTTCTGCACCGACGCCGTCTGGGGCACACATCGACCTCTCGACGTCGTCATGCACTACACAACTGCGTTCCTACGCGAAACACTGAACGCCGACCCCAAAGCCCGGGCCACCCTCGCCAGCGAGCAACCCCGCCTCGACAACGTCGAGTACGACACAACGATTCAGCCCTGACAGGCGATCAGCAAGGAGAACGACGCGAGGCGTCGAGTCGGTTTGCGCCATACGGCCTTGCTGCGTTGCCGCCTCCGTCGTGCCTCCTGGCTGGCAGGTTGTCGAGGACGGATCGACCATCACCCTCGCCTAGATCGGCGGACGAATTGGTCGTCACCTCGGCGAATCCAACGTCTAGCCACGAGCTCTGACGACCCCACAGAAGGAATTTCTTCATGAAACCACGACGTGTCATCTTGCTTGTCCCGGGGTCGATCATCGCGGTGATCGGATTCGGACTTCTCGCTGCGGGGGCCAGCCTCGGTTGGGCGCACGGTACCCAGCGCGACGATGCCGGCTTCTTCACGACATCCAACGAGCGGTTCGAGACGGATAGCTTCGCGCTGACCCCGGACACGATCGACCTCGGTCAGCCAGGCCGGGATGATTGGTGGGCCGACCGCAACCTTGCGACGGTTCGGATCACTGTCGACAATGCCGACGCCCGCCCCGTGTTCGTCGGCATCGGTCCTGAATCCGAGGTGGAGGCCTATCTCGCCGGCATCCCACACGACGACATCACCGACGTGGACTTCGATCGATTCTCGGTCGACTACCGCCGAGAGAACGCGGGTGGGACCTCCAGGCCGGCACCTCCTGCCGATCAGGCATTCTGGGTTGCCCACGCATCAGGCGAGGCCAGCCAAAGCCTCACTTGGGACCTCGAGCCCGGCAATTGGGCGATCGTGGTGATGAACGCGGATGCGTTGACCAACGTCGTCGCCGACATCAAACTCGGCGGTCAGGTTGACTATCTCATTCCGATCGCGATTGGTCTGCTGATCGGCGGCATCGTGCTGCTCGCCATGGCAGCGGCGATGATCATCGGCGGCGTTGTTCGAGCCCGGGTGGCCTCCGACACGGCTACCCCGTCTATCGGAGCGGCTCAGCCAGTTGCACAACAGACATCGCTCGTCGCCTATCCGTTGCGCTTCGAGGGCCATCTCGACCCCGATCTGAGCCGCTGGAAATGGCTGGTGAAGTGGTTCCTGGCCATCCCTCACTTCGTGGTGCTCGCGTTCCTGTGGGTCGCCTTCGTGGTTATGACCTTCGTTGCATTCTTCGCGATCCTGTTCACGGGTCGGTATCCGCGCTCGATCTTCGAGTTCAACGTTGGCGTGCTGCGATGGACTTGGCGGTTGGCGTACTACGCGACCAACGTGCTCGGAACGGACCGTTATCCGCCGTTCACCCTCAAAGCTGCGGAGTATCCAGCAAGTCTCGAGGTCGCCTACCCCGAGCACTTGTCACGGGGTCTCGTGCTGATCAAGTCA
>JANMZO010000219.1:0-7160 GCA_031383405.1 Acidimicrobiia bacterium
CGCAGAAGTTCGGTCTTGACAGCCGTCTCATCAACTGTTGTTCCGTTCGCATATGATTCGGGCAACGCGTAGCCGTGCAACTCGATAACGCTTCCTCCGGTTCGGAGCGCCCACCGCTGGGCTTCGGCCTGATAACGGTGAACACATGAAATGTTGTCGATGATTCCGAGCCCGGCGGTACCGGCGAACGGGGACCGGTCGGGGTTCACGTCGCGGTCGAACCAGATTCGCCAGACCGCAAACGCAGGCGCGGTCTTCAAGGCCGCCACCCGCTGCGACCACGGGTCATACGCGCGCATCCAATTGTTCGAATCGATGATTGAACGCAACCCCTTCACATCGACTGCTAGCACAACGCCTTCGTTTTCGGATGGTTCAGGTACCTCCCACAACGCGGAACTCAACCGAACATCGACGCCGTTGGCCTTGAGAAGTCGACCCAGTGGCTTCCAGATGGCGTCGTCAAATGGCTGATCCAGCACATCGAACAGGATGCCTTCCGCGGAACCGCAGAAGTACAGATGGAACATCATCAGCATCTCTGCAGCCGACATGTCCTCCTGAGGGTTGAAGAACGAGTGTGCGAACACCTCAAAGAGCATCTGTCGGGCAGCTTGAGGGAACTTGACCGCATCGAGGTACTCGGCCGCAGTCATCGTGTCGAAACGCTCGTACGTGGTTGCATCGAACGCCAGCATCTCGGCGGCGAAGTCGCCGTCGATGGCCAGCAGATCGCGCAGACCAAGCGTCGGCGTACGCGTTACCAGGGCCAGGAGGTTGAGAGGCGGTGTCTTCGGTAGACCGGCGAAGGACTCCATTGCTCCATCCGGTCCGAACAGGGGATAGTCGGGACATGGCCGAAGAAAGCGGAGCGTGGGGTCGATGCGACGAAGCAACGAGCGCACGTTGTAGTACTGACGGAAGAACGCGTGAAAGCCCCGTTCCATCTGAAACAGATCTCCACCTGCATCGGCATTCAGCTGATCGTTCCAGGAGCTGATTCGTCCACCGAGCACGCTCGATGCCTCATGCAGGGTGACATGCACCCCGCGTTCGGCCAGCACCAGCGAGGCACTCACGCCGGCCAGGCCGCCGCCCACCACCGTGACGCGCGCGGACCGGGACGGATCGATACACGGTGTCTGCCCGACCGCGGAATGCGAGATCACCCGGGCCCGGCGGTCGGTCGGCCCGGTCGGAATCCCAACAGGGGGTCTCATCGGCCCGGTGGTCGGGACCCGCGGGCCAAGAAGCTGTGCACGATGTCTTTCTGCCAGCCATCGACGCCTTCGGTGTGAACCTCCGCGAAGCCGTGACGGCGGAGACGGTCCTCAAACTCAACCCGCGAATCGAAGTCCAACACGCTGCGCCACAGGTACCGGTAAATCCGGGTGTGTCTCGACGTTATGAGGCCGCTGGGAATGATGATGCCCCACGCGACGAAGGTCCATGTTCCCTGTGCTCTCGGTGAACCCTTCACCGAGTACTCGTGGAAACAGATCGGCGCTCCCGGGGCCAACACGGGCAGGAGGTTGGTGAGACAGTCGTCGGCATCGGGCATGTTGCGGATTCCGTACGCCATGAGCACCGCGTCAAACTGCAAAGGCTCATCCTCGGCCAGACCCAACGCGCTCCGGAGAGCGGAGCTCGGGTTCATCGCGTCGCCAAGAACAAACTCCACACCAGCCGTGGCCATAGCCGGTTTGGCTCGGGCCAGACCGAGCATTCCCGATGATGCGTCGAGGCCGATGATCTTCGCATTCGGGTACTCGGCCAGCATGGCTTCGGTCGACAGTCCGGTACCGCAGCACAGGTCAAGAAGCCGAAGTCCGCGTCCACCGTCCGGCAATCGAAGCCGAGTGGCGCTGAGCCGCAGGTGATCGAGATATCCCGGGTTGCGGGTCACCAGGGTGTCGTACGTTGACGCCACGATGTCGAAGTCGCCCGGCACTTCACGTTTTCGCGTGACCAGCCCGCCCCGGGCAAGCTGAACCCCACCTACCTTAGTTCGCTTCATCAAGGGTTGACGCTACAGGCCGGTTGCGCCTTAAGCCACGTTGACGCGGCACCGATCACCGGATCACCGTTGAGTCCGAACGATCTCCAGTCGGTTTTCACCGGTTGGTCAGGCTGCAGCGGGCCGTCGTAGACGCGCCCGAGCCGATCGACGTCGTACACGTTGGTCACCGCGACAAACGAGCCGTCAGGATAGGACCGTCCGAGATTCCCTGAGGTCACACCAAGCGTGGGTTCACCGAAGACCCGAACCCCGGGTCGACCCGCCAGACCCACCACGGCGAGTTCTCCGGCACTGGCCGTCACCGGTCCGGTGAGCACGGCGATCGGGGCGGACGGGTTGGCCAGCTTCACCGCAATCGACCCGGTCGCCTGCACCCGGCCGTCGAGCAGGACGCTGGCGCCTTTGATGCTCATCCACTGCACCCGCTCCTGGCTGTCGATGAGCCCGGCGAAAATCCCCTCGCCGTAGAGCGGGGCCACTCCGGCCAGCATTGTCGTCCCGAATCCTCCCGAGTTCCGCCGGAGATCGAGGATCCAGCCGCATCGGGGCGACGCGTCGACCTCGCGTATGCCGTCGAGTCCCTGCTGCACGAAGAGTTTCTCGTCAGCACCACTTCCGGTCGCTCCGGGCAGGTCCACCACTCCGATCCGGGTGTCGGAACCGGCCGGGTCGGAGAGCCGCCGGACTTTGGGTTTCAGGCTGGTGTTGATCTCGCCCCGGGTGACGGTGATGCTGACGGTCGATTCGGCTGCGGTCGTCGGGTCGGTGCGGACGAGATCAAAAATTGACGTGTCGGGAGCGCTCGACAGGCGGGTCGTGCCGACGACGAACGGGGCTCCGTTCACGGCAACCAGTCGATCACGGTCGCGTAAGCCGGCCTGCTCGGCCGGACTCCCGGGGAACGGGAATGCGTAGCCACCGAGCAACGAGAAGCCGAAACCGCGGGCACGTCCTTCAAGCAGCGACCGGGCTTCGTTCGGGGTGTAGAGCGCGCTGTGTCCGTCGCCCAGCAACGCCAGGTATGCCGACAGGGCCTGGTAGGTCTGCGCTGTCGTGGTGGCCGATGCCGTCACCGCCTCAACCCGGGCCCGCAGCGCCGGCAGGTCCACGGCGCGGCGACGAACAGACAGTGATTCGGTCCAACCCAACACGACGTCGACGTACTCCTGGGGCGTGAGGTCGCCGGGAAGAGTGGCCGCCGGATCCAATGTGCGGTGGGCGATGGTCGTTCCAACGGCCGGGGCCGGGGGAAGAATCACGTTCGCTTCCGGTGGCACCCGCGCGCCGGGCCCCGTCGGCAGGCGCGGCACGATCGTGACCGACGGAACTGAAGAAGGCACGGTGGTTCCGGCAACTGAGCCTGGCAACGTCGTCAGCGTCACGCTTGGAATCGTCACGCTTGGAGACGTCGTGGTGGTGGTCAACGACGTTGTCGTAGCGGTCGTCGTAGCGGTCGTCGTAGTGGTCTTAGCTGGCAGTGCGAGACGTCCCGACGCAGGGGTGGACGACTTCTTCGCCCTAGTCGACTTGGCTCTCACCGAAGCGGGAATAGATTTCGATTTGGCGCTAACCGTTCCCGCCGCTCCTGATGAAACCGGTACGTCGGTCAGACCGATCAGCAGAACGAGCGCCAGCACCGTGAAGGGGGCAAAGCGTGTCGTTGGTGGATGGAACACCTCATGCGCTGATGTACATGGGCCTCCGTGTGACACGACCTCAAGGTTAGGTCCATCACACGGCTTCAAAGGCACTGGCCCGAAACAGTCGGTTATTGGCGCCGTTGTCTATGCTCATGAAGGTTCTCCGCCGTCGCAGCACGGGACGCGGAATGATGAAAGGGTCCGTACGTGAGCATAGAAGTTGACTGGGACGTTCTCTACGCGAAGGCCATGGAGTCGACCACGCACTCGTACGCGCCGTACTCAAAGCTGCGGGTCGGGGCGGCCGCAATCACCACCGACGGCCGGATCATTCAGGGATGCAATGTCGAGAACGCGTCGTACGGACTGGGTGCGTGCGCCGAGGTTGGGCTCACCGGGCAGTTGCACATGACCGGAGGCGGGCGTCTGCGTGCCCTGGTGGCCACCAGCGGCACCGGCGAGATCCTCACCCCCTGCGGACGCTGCCGCCAGGTCCTGATGGAGCAGGGTGGCCCCGACATGATGGTGCAGGGGGTCAACGGTCCACGGCCCATGAGGGAACTACTGCCCGACTGGTTCGGGCCCGAAGATCTGCCGGTCTGAAACAACCGGATTGGGTGCGAGTTCTTCGCCCCCGGCCAACGATCCACACCCAATCGATCCGATATTCGTCCGAGGTCCTTAGGAATTCCCGCCGACGCGAGCTATGTTTCGGGAACAACACGTAGAAGTTTCCGGAGGACATAAATGACCGACGTAGCTGCTCGACCGATACCCGAGGGGATACATGACCTCGTGATCCGATTTGCCGGTGATTCCGGCGATGGGATGCAACTCACTGGCGACCGGTTTACGTCGGCCAGTGCCCTGTTTGGAAATGACCTTTCCACGTTTCCTGAATTCCCCGCTGAAATTCGTGCCCCTGCCGGAACACTGGCGGGGGTTTCTTCATTTCAGGTCCGGATTTCCGACCATGAGATCTCAACGCCGGGTGACTCGCCGACCGTGCTCATCGCCATGAATCCGGCCGCGCTCAAGGCCGACCTCCACCATCTCATTTCCGGCGGCATGGTCATCGTCAACACCGACACCTTCGATGAGCGAAACCTCACGAAGGCGGGATACAAGGCCAACCCCCTCCACGATGGCAGCCTTGATGGATACCGGCTCGTCGAGGTGCCGATGACCGCGCTCACGGTCGAGGCCGTGTCGCCGCTCGGTGTTAAGCCGCGCGACGCTGACCGGTCAAAGAACTTCTTCGCCCTCGGCCTGATCTCATGGTGCTACTCACGACCGATCGAAGCGACATACCAGTGGATCGACGAGAAGTTTGCGAAGAACGACCTCGTCCGGATCTCCAACCGCGCCGCGTTCACCGCGGGCTTCAATTTCGGTGAAACCACCGAACTCTTCGATCATCCGTACCAGGTCCCCGCGGCCCGACTCCCGGCCGGCGAGTACACCAACATCACCGGCAACACCGCCCTCGCCTGGGGTCTCGTCGCCGCTGGTCAGTGTGCAAAGCTGCCGGTATTCCTGGGCTCGTACCCGATCACACCGGCATCCGACATCCTCCACGAGCTGTCGAAGCACAAAAACTTCGGCGTTCGAACGTTCCAGGCCGAGGACGAAATTGCGGCCATCGGCAGCGCTCTCGGAGCAGCTTTCGCCGGCCATCTGGGCATGACCACGACCAGCGGACCCGGTGTTGCACTCAAGGGCGAAACCATCAGCCTCGCGGTGAGTCTCGAGCTTCCGCTGCTGATCATCGACATTCAGCGTGGTGGGCCCTCGACCGGACTTCCCACCAAGACCGAACAGGCCGACCTGTTGATGGCCCTCTATGGTCGTCATGGCGAAGCTCCGCTTCCGGTGGTTGCGTGCTACAGCCCGCCGCACTGCTTCGAGGCAGCCATAGAGGCGGCCCGCATCGCATTGAAGTACCGCACACCGGTGATCCTGCTTTCCGATGGATATCTGGCCAACGGGTCCCACCCCTGGAAGCTGCCCGACGTTTCCTCGCTACCCGACATTTCCGTGCCCTTCCAGACGGAACTCAACCACCAGTCACCGAGCGGCGAGATGGAATACTGGCCGTATCTTCGCGATCCTGAAACGCTGGCCCGGCCATGGGCTATCCCGGGTACCCCCAAGCTGATGCACCGGGTCGGTGGCATCGAGAAGGAAGACGGTTCGGGCAACATCAGCTACACGCCCGACAATCACGAGAAGATGGTTCATCTGCGCGCAGATAAAATTGCCGGAATCGCGAACGACATCCCGCCCGCGATGATCGAAGGCGATGAAGACGCTCAACTTCTCGTGCTTGGTTGGGGCTCGACCTGGGGTTCGATCAAATCAGCCGTGGCCGAATCCCGGGCTGCGGGCCTGAAGGTCGCCTGGGTGCACCTCATGCATCTGAACCCGTTCCCGGCCAACCTCGGCGATGTGTTACGCCGCTATCCGAAGATCATTGTGCCCGAGATGAACCTCGGACAGCTGTGCAAGGTCGTGCGGTCCGAATACCTCGTGCCCGCGAAGTCCATCAACAAAGTGCAGGGAATGCCATTCACCACCCGCGAGTTGCGGGCCGCGATCGAAAAGGAACTGTCATGAGTGAAGCAGTGACGTTGACGTCGAAGAAAGACTGGACGAGTGACCAGGAGGTGCGCTGGTGCCCGGGTTGCGGCGACTACGGCATCCTCACCGCCGTGCAGATGCTGATGCCTGAACTCGGGTTCGCTCCGGAGAACGTGGTGTTCGTGTCCGGGATCGGCTGTTCCAGCCGCTTCCCCTATTATATGAACACCTATGGAATTCACTCCATCCACGGGCGGGCTCCAGCGGTGGCCACGGGTATCGCTGTAGCCCGACCGGATCTCGACGTGTGGGTGATCACCGGCGATGGCGACGCTCTGTCGATCGGAGGCAACCACCTGATCCACGCTCTGCGGCGCAACGTGAACCTGACGATCCTGATGTTCAACAACCAGATCTACGGTCTGACGAAAGGCCAATACTCTCCGACGTCGGAGCAGGGCAAGGTCACCAAGTCAACCCCTTACGGTTCGCTCGACCATCCCTTCAACCCGCTGTCGGTGGCCCTTGGCGCCGAGGCGAGCTTCGTGGCCCGAACCCACGACCTGGACCGCAGGCACATGATGTCGGTGTTCCGTGCCGCCCACGACCACCGGGGAGCGTCGTTCGTTGAGATCCTGCAGAATTGCAACGTATTCAACGACGGGGCATTCGATGCTGTCACGGCGCGCGACGCGCGTCCGGCCAACTTCATCGACCTGCAGCACGGCAAGCCGGTCCGCTTCGGCGTGAACAACGAGCGTGGCGTGATCATGGGCTCCGATGGCCAACTCCGGATGGTAGATGTCGCCGAAGTCGGTGAAGAAGCATTGCTGGTCCACGACGCCCACCGAGAGGATCCGTCGCTCGCGTTCGCCCTCGCCCGCCTGTCGTCCGACACCCACTCACCCACGCCGTTCGGG
>JANMZO010000237.1:0-2121 GCA_031383405.1 Acidimicrobiia bacterium
CATTCGCTGGGCGAGGGCGTGCACGCTACTGGTAGTTGATGAGCATCGGGATCGGCGCGAGCGGCAGCACTTCGGCCGGTCCCATCATCGGCACGTCGTTCTTGTAGAACAACTTGAATCCGGTCAATGTCGTTGGCATACCCGCCTTGGCCACCCGGTAGGAGTTGAGCTTCGTCTTGGGCGGCCCGAAGCCATCCATGTTCACGAGCAGACGAACCGACGCAGGAACCGTGATCTGGGTTGGATTCGTGACCATGAAGTCGCGGAACCGGTGAACGGTCAGAAGTTTTGGGCCGAGGGAACCGGTCCTCACGATCTCGTCGAGCACCTTGATCGCACCGTTGATGTCCGCAGCGTCCATGGTCCCTATGCGCGTGCCCGGCTTGATGCCGGGAGGCATGTCCCACTCGGGGTCGAGAGCGAGGTGAACGTCAGGGAGCTTCAGCCACGGCCGCAGATAGTCAACCTCCGACGCTACGGTGCTCTGACCGACCTGAACGTCGAGGATCGTCAGACAACCGACCGAACGGGCCCAACCAATGACCGTCTCGATGACGGCTGGCTTCATGCGGGCCCGATACAACCCGTTCGGACCCGAGCCGGCCTGCGCGGTCACCGCGATCAACTCCAGGGCGCACTGGGTCCGCGTTGCCGGATCGGTCGATCGCCACACTTGCGTCTGGGCCGCGAGTCGCTGCAACATCTCGTCAACCGGGTACTGCCCGAGCACGCCCATGCCCTTCGAGAGTGGATTCCCGTAATACGCAATGATGCGGCAGTTCGCCCCGGGTGGCGTCATCGTCGTCGGGGTGGCGGGCGTGGTTGTCGTTGTGGCCGTAGTCGTAGTTGTCGTCGTGGTCGTGGATGTCGTTGGGTCACCGCCTGTCGACGCCACCGGTGGCGGTACTACCGATGCAGGGGGGAAGGCGGAGCGGCAAACCGGCATGAGGGTCGGATCGCCGAAGAGGGCCGACGTTGGCAGCGGCGGACCGGATGGAAGGACGGTCGTCGTCGGAATCGGCGGACCGATGACCGGAGTTGCCGGTGGACGGGTCGTCGTCGGAAGGGTCGGGAGCGGTGGTTCGGTCGTGGTCGTCGTCGACGTCGTCGTAGCAACTGTCGCGGCCGTTGGAGGAACCGTCGGCTGCAATGTGATGACCGGGCCGTTGTCCTGCTGGCTCGCCGGCGGGCCGACCGGGGCCGAGGAGGCCCTCGACTGCACGAGAGCGAACATCAGCAGGAGCGGCATACCGGATACCGTCGCAATCCAAACAAAAATGCGCCGTCTCACGGCGGAGGATCCTAGGAGACACATTGCGCTCCGGTAGGTACCAACGTAAAGCTGTTCATCGGTCAGTCCGCTCCGGTTCCCCGGTTTGTCACAACCGCATCGTAGGCTGGTGATGTCATGGATGATCGTTCCGTCAGCAGCGAGTGGTTCCAACCCGAAACACTCAGTGAACGCGCCCTGGCGTGGGGCGCCACCATGCAGGGCTACGCGGACAACAGGAGCTTCGAGGTTCGCTTCGCCCACAACGACAGGACCTCCGAACTGTTCCAACCCGACGATGCCCAGGCTCCCGACGCTTCCGACACGATGTCGCTGCATCGCCCCTTGTTGCGCATCGAACGCGAGGACCGGGAGGACCGATCAATGGTCCCCGGCGCGACACGGGCAACTGGCCCAGGCAACCGGACCCGTGATGAAGAACCCGACCCGGTGCGGACCTGCTTCGAAAGAGACCGCGACCGGATCCTCCACGGGACCGCATTCCGACGTTTGGCCGGTAAGACCCAGGTGTTCATTTTTCCGGGAGATCATCAGCGCACCCGGCTCACCCATGCCCTCGAAGTGGCCCAGGTCGCCCGCAGCATCGCCGGTGCCTGTCGTCTCAACGTCGCCCTGGCTGAGGCGATCGCGCTCGGCCACGACTGCGGTCACGGACCGGGAGGGCACGCGTCGGAAGACGCCCTGAGCCCCTACGTTCCCGGCGGCTATGACCATGCCGTTTGGGGCGCCGATGTCGTTCTGGCTCCGCTGAACCTCTGTGCCGAGACCCTCGATGGGGTACGCAACCACAGTTGGTCCCGACCCGCTCCGTCGACTCCCGAAGGTGAAGT
>JANMZO010000313.1:0-4549 GCA_031383405.1 Acidimicrobiia bacterium
GGGTCGGGATTGGCGAGCACGGCGTCGGTTTGGGCGGCACGCCAGGCTCGCAGTCGTTCCCGGATTTCGGGTCGACTCGTCGACACGATCGCGGCCGCCAGCAGCCCCGCGTTGAGCGCGCCAGCCTCCCCAATGGCGAGCGTGCCTACTGGAACACCCTTTGGCATCTGCACGATGGACAGCAGTGAATCCATGCCGCTGAGCGCGCTCGACTTGACCGGGACACCGAGAACGGGAACGAGCGTTTGGGCTGCGATCATGCCGGGAAGATGCGCCGCTCCCCCAGCCCCGGCGATGATCACCTCGACCCCCGCACGCTCTGCTAACTCGGCGAACTCGGCCATGAGCTTCGGTGTGCGGTGGGCTGACACGACCCGCACAGTATGGGCGACCCCCAACTCTGTAAGGACGTCTGATGCGAAGCGCATCGTGGGCCAGTCGCTTTGGGAGCCCATCGCAATAGCAACCGTCGCTGACCCTGGATGGGTGTTGTCAGACTTGGTCTCGACCATGCGTACACACTAGGTGGTCGGGATTCTCCTTCGACGAACACGTATGACAAGGAACCCAAATGATGGCGAAACCCGCACGAAACATCCCACGGTACTTTCGGAGCATGCGTATCACCCTGACCAGCGGTCGAGTGATCGATCCCGCTTCACAGACCGACACCAATGCCGACGTCGTTATCGAGGACAGCGTGATCACCGCCATCGTTGCTCCCGGTTCTTCCGAATCCTCGCATCGCACACGCTGACCTACCACTCAAGTCACACCACCCAGAACTGGTAGCAAACGAACTTGAAACCTCGGTGGTGGAGGCGACCAATGAGGCCCTGTTCGGGAGGCGTGAGAAAACGGACCACAGAGCACGTTAAGGATTCGGGAGCGGCCGTAGGGCCCTGTATTTGCCTGCGGTTGGGTTGTGTCGGGTTTTCCAGGTGTAGTCGCCGGTGAGGTTGATGAGTTCCCAGCCGAGTGGTGAGAGGTGCTGGAGCAGTCCGGCGTTGACGGGCTGCTGGTTGTCGAGCGCTTGTGTGGCTCGTTCGAGGTAGACGGTGTTCCAGAGCACGATTGCTGCGGTGAGGAGGTTCAGGCCTGATGCCCGGTGGCGTTGTTGTTCGAAGGTGCGGTCGCGGAACTCGCCGAGCCGGTTAAGGAACACGGCTTTTGCGAGGGCGTGGCGTGCTTCGCCTTTGTTGAGCCCTGCGGTTGAGCGGCGTCGAAGGTCGGGGTCTTGGAGCCAGTCGAGAATGAACAGTGTCCTTTCGATCCGTCCGAACTCGCGTGCCGCGATCGCGAGCCCGTTTTGGCGTGGGTATTGTTCAACCTCGATGAGTAATTCGGTGATTTTCAGGTGAGGGAGCAACGCTGCGGTCCGATCGATAAGAACTTGCGCGTCGTCGGGAACCACGGTCTCATGTGCGCTTACTTTCAGGCCTTTCGCGTCGATTACGACATCGGGCAGTTCCTCGGCGGCCGCAAGGCGGTTCACGGTGGCGAGTTGTTCTTCGAGTAGCCCGATCCGGTCGTGAGGTAACGGTCGCAGTCGGTGTCGATGCTCACCGGCAGACGGCCTTCGTTCTTCATGATGTTGAACACTGGGGGCGGGATGAGGTATTCATCGAAGTCTTTGAACTGGCGTGAGCCGGCCACGGAGAGGTCCCCGGAGCGGAGCTTGTTCTTTAGTTCGGACATCACGCACAGCTCATAGAAGCGCCGATCAATACCGTCCCCGTCGAGGACGAGTTTCTCCCAACGGTCTTTCACGAACGATGTTGGGGCGTCGGCAGGGACCGGATGATGACCAGATCATGCAGACCGATGATCTCATCGGTCACCGTAGCGATTGCTTCCACGACCAGGGCGACCATCGTGGCGTACCTGCGTTGCGTCTCAAACTTCGCCAGGTCAGCAGCCGTCATCTGTGCACCCTCGCGTGCGATCTTGAGAAGAAGGTTCTGATGCACAAGCCGCTCGACACCATTCGGCAACCTAAGCGCACGTAGCTTTTCCAGACGGTCGATATGTGCAAGCACGTGACGGGAGTTCGGCTTCCCCGGCGGAAGACGGAGCCATCCCAGCCAAGTGTGCGGACCATCGTCTTTGCGGTCCAGGAGCCCATCGAGTCGTTCACGATGACCGTCGTCAAGTGATCCGGCCAGCGTGTTGTAGATCCGACCGTTTACAAGAAGCAGCAACAACGAAATCCGAAGCCCAGCGAACTCGGGCTTTCGGTCTTCTCGTATTCAGTTCTCAAAACGAATTCTCGATGCGATACCCAAACCACGAGAACCAAGAACAAACGAGGAACCTCGATGCTCATCGGCTACGCCCGCGTTTCCACCCAAGACCAAAACTTGGATCTTCAACTCGCCGCGCTGAAAAAGGCCGGCTGCAAAAAAATCCTCGACGACAAAATCTCCGGGAACAGATTCGAACGCCCCGGGCTCACCAAAACACTCGAGCTGCTCCGCGAAGGAGACACCCTCGTCGTATGGAAACTCGACCGGCTCGGCCGCTCCGTCAAAAACCTCGTCGACCTCGTCAGCCAGCTACAAGCACAAAAGATCGGTTTCCGCAGCCTGACCGACTCAATCGACACCGGCACACCATCAGGACGATTCTTCTTTCACGTCATGGCATCACTCGCCGAAATGGAACGCGAACTTACAATCGAACGAACCAAAGCCGGACTCGTCGCTGCCCGAAAACAAGGACGGACCGGCGGTCGGCCACGACACATTACGGACACCAAAATTGAATCCGCCCGAAAACTCTACTCGCCGGCAAAACACCCCGAGACGTCGCCAACAACCTCGGCATATCGATCCCCACCCTCTACCGCTGGATCCCAGCATCAACACTCCACTGACGCGTCGACCAACAGCCGAGAGATACGTCGAGCGAAACACATGCGTCGGAGTCTGGCGCAACAACCATCGAGCGTCGTTATGGAGTGGCCCTGAACGGCACTTATGCCACTGGGTCGACCCACTGCAAAGAAGCCGGTAGCGTGCGGGTTTGAATCGTTGGCAGGACCTCTACCAAGGTGGCCTGTAGGTTGATCGAATTGCAGCAACCCTTCCCGGTGGCCGCGTGGCAATCGGAAACAACCGTAGCGAGGACGTATGACCCCACAATCCTTCGAGGCCGCCGTGGAAGCATCCCGACGAAACCTTGGTGCCATGGCACAGGGCGATGCTGGGCCAACAAACGCGCTGTGGTCACAAAGCGACGACGTCGTGTTGGCCAATCCTCTCGGGCCTCCACATGTCGGCTTTGCCAACGTCGCGGCTGAAGCTGAGAGAGTCGCATCAATGTTCGTCGACGGCGAGCCTCCGGTGATAGATGAGATCGCCCGGTGGGCCAGCGAGGACCTCGGCTACGTCGTGGGCATTGAGCACGGGCGGGTCAAGCGCACCGGGAGCGAGTTGTTCGCTCCGATGGACCTCCGAGTAACCACGATCTTCCGTCGAGAAAGCGATGGCTGGCGACTTTGTGTCCGCCACGCCGACCGAGTGACAAAGCCGCCGACCCGCACGGCCTGAACAAGGTGTCAACCAAGCTCACCACGAGAAGCTATGCCGGGAGCAGCAATTCCGCGTTGTGCACGTCATCGGGAACGGCTCGGATCTGGATCACTGCCCATCCCCACACCCAACCCAGTTGTGGGTGCAAGGTGCACCGACATCTCGGTGTCCGCTCAGGTGTCACGAGGACGAACGCTTCCTCATCGGCGATCGGCAATGAACGGTGACGACTCGGCCGGTCTATCGTCGGGATGCATGATCAACGATGAGGTCAAGGCACTCGCTCAAGGGAAGAACTTCGCAACGATCTCGACCCTTCTGCCAAAAGGCCAAATCCAGACACACGTGGTTTGGGTCGACTGCGACGACGACCACATTTGGATCAACACCGAAGTCGAACTACGCAAGTTCAAGAACGTCCAAGCCGACCCACGAGTCACCGTGACCGTCTGGGACAAGAAGAATCCCTACCTCTTCGCGGAAGTGCGGGGCCACGTCGTGGAGATCGTGACTGGCCTTGAGGCGCGAGCGAACATCAACGCGTTGGCCCAGAAGTACCTCGAAGCTGACTACCCCGACGAGTTGATCTCCTCGGAACGCGTAATCCTCAAGATCGCGCCCGATAGCCAGATCCTCTTCGCTCGCGGCATGCACGACATAAGGCGTTAGCAGGAGCGGCCGCCATCCAGGCCAAGGCACGCTGGAAGTTGGCCGCAACATCGCACTACTTCGGCAGTGATGAGCGGGGTGCACCCTGCCCCTGAACACCGGCATGGTGCGCATTGCAACATGGGCCCGAGCTCAGAGCTGGAGGCGCTCGATGGGTTGGTCGGTGATCGCGGCGATCAGGTCGAAGTCCGTGTCGACATGCAACACCGTGAGCCGAGCGAGTTCTGCCGTTGCGGCGATGAGCAGATCGGGGATGGATGGCGCACGGTGTTGGCCGCGGTCCGCGAGAAGCATCTGGATCTCGACGGCGCGAGCTTCAATCGCTGGTGTGATGTGTTCGACTGGCA
>JANMZO010000324.1:0-4563 GCA_031383405.1 Acidimicrobiia bacterium
TGACATCACCGAAGGTGATCCCGGTGTGCGCGACGGTGTCATCACGATCTCCGGTCCGGTCGAGACCTGGGAACCCATGTTCCGCTCGGTCCCTCCGCCGTACTTCAACGACATCAATGCCGCTACGAGTGTCGGCTTGCAGCGCACAGCCGACGAACTGCTCTGGTGGCAATACGTTCCCGCAGTTCAGCGCATCATCGAACTGCTTCGGGCGCCCGGCCCGGCCGGTTCCGTTACGGTGTCGGAAACGGGTCCAATGCCCCGCTTCGACAGTCCGGTCGGTCGATATGTGCACATAGAGTTAGACGAACGCGATCACCGCATCTACTTCGAAGAAGCCGGCCAGGGGATTCCCGTTCTGCTCCAGCACACAGCCGGATCGCATGGTGTCCAGTGGCGTCATCTGTTCGAATGTGAGGCGATCACCGACCACTTCCGGCTCATCGCATACGACCTTCCCTTCCACGGCAAATCGGTTCCGCCGGTCGACAAACGCTGGTGGGAGGAGCAGTACAAGCTCACCGGTGACTTTCTTCGCGCGGTGCCGACCCAGATCGCGAAGGCTCTCGAACTGGATCGGCCCGTGTTCATGGGCTGCTCGGTCGGTGGCCTCCTCGCACTCGACCTGGCGTTGCGCCACCCTGACGAATTCCGGTCGGTGATCTCGCTCGAAGGCGCGTTGAAAGTGGCCGGAGGATGGGATCGACTGACCGGTTTCTGGCATCCGCAGGTGAGCAATGACACCAAGGCCCGCATGATGGAGGGCCTGACGTCGCCGACCTCTCCCGACCCGTACCGCAAAGAGACGATACAGGCGTACGCCTCGGGCTGGCCGCAGGCCTTCCTCGGTGACCTTTGGTACTACCTGGTCGACTACGACCTCACGGACCGGGCACACGAGATCGACACCACGAAAGTAGGTGTACATATCTTGTCGGGCGAGTACGACTACAGCGGATCCCCGGCGCTCGGGAAGGCCGCGCATGAGGCCATCTCCGGCTCAACGTGGTCAATGATGCCGGGTGTCGGGCACTTCCCGATGTCGGAGAACCCCCTCGCGTTCATTCCTCATCTTCTCCCCATCCTGGATGGGATCCGCTCCGAGGGACGATGAGCAACCGATCACCCGACCAAGCGCCGGGTCGGCAGGCGCAACGGACACGCAGGTCGACGAACGCGCTGCTTGACGCTGCGTCTGACCTGATCGTCGAGGGTGGTTTCGCGTCGATGACCTTCGCCGCTATCGGGGAGCGGGCCGGGTTCAGTCGTGGCCTCGTGTCGGCCCGGTTCGGTTCCAAGGAAGGGCTCGTCGAGGCGCTCATCGACCGCATCGTCGGCACGTGGAGCCACCGCAACGTCATCCCTTTCACCGAGGGTCGAAGCGGCTTCGATGGCGTTACGGTGATGATCGACGCGATCCGCCGTCAGGCGCAGAGTGATCCACGGGGGTTGCGCGTTCTTTACGCGTTGATGTTCGAAGCGCTCGGGCCGGACGAGGAACTCCGTAACCGCTTTGCCAAGTTCCACGACGAGATGCGCTCCGACTTCGCCAACCTGATTGCGAAGGGAGCGCGCGACGGCTCAATTAGCAACGCCCTGTCACCCGCCAATGAGGCCGCACTTCTCGTCGCCGGCTTACGTGGGATTGGCTACCAGTGGTTGCTCGATCCCGAGCATTTCGATCCGGTGCCCACGCTCGAGTATCTCCACGACACCACCGTTGTCCGACTCAATCCAAGCCCATTAAAGCCCTAGATCCAGCAAGGAACCCTGAAATGACCACCCGAAAACGCCTTCGACGTTCGGAGCTTTCCACCCCCGGAACGAGTACCAAGATGATCGCGAAAGCGGCCGCGAGCGATGCTGACTTGGCGTTTCTCGATCTCGAAGACGCGGTCGCGCCTTCCGAGAAGGAATCGGCGCGGAAGAACATCATCGCCGGACTGAACGACCTGGACTGGGGGAGGACCGTGCGCTCCTACCGGATCAATGGGGTGCACACGCACTGGTGTCACGATGATCTGATCGAGGTGGTGACCGGCGCCGGTGCGAACATCGACGTGATCATCGTTCCGAAGATCAAAGGTCCGCGCGATGTGTGGTTCGTCGACGACCTGCTCACGCAGTTGGAAACCAAACTTGGCCTGGACGTGGGGCGAATCGGAATCGAGGTGTTGATCGAGGAGGTCGAGGCGCTCGCCACGGTGAACGAGATAGCGAGGTCAAGCCCGCGTCTGGAAGCCATGATCCTCGGCGTGGGCGATCTCTCGGCGAGTCAGGGAATGCGGCTGGGACACATTGGAGTGACCGACGGGGAAGAGGCCATCAAATATCCCGGCGACGTCTGGCACTACGCGCGCATGCAAATGATCGTTGCGGCTCGTGCTGCGGGTATCGATGCAATCGACGGACCCTATGCGAACTTTGGAAACCCGCGCGGCTACGAAGTGAGCGCAACCCAGTTTTCGATCATCGGCGGGGTGGGCAAGTGGTGCATTCACCCCAGTCAGGTGGAGATTGCCAACCGTGTGTATGCGCCGACAGCCGAGGAGATCACAAACGCGCAGGCGGTCGTGAGTGCGGTGAAGGAATCCGAGGCGCGCGGCGAAGGTGCGGCGAACCTCAACGGAGTCATGATCGATGCGGCGACGACGCGGCTCTTCGAAGTCACCCTCGACCGGGCCCGTCAGTGCGGGCTGCTCTGACCGGTCAAGCAGATGCCGACGACACCTACTCTCAACGACGAACTCTGGGGTCGCTTCGGCACCCTTACTGTCGCCGATCTCCCGGACGATGTCGTGACCCTCGCGACCCAGTGCGTCCTCGACTGGTTCGGCTGTGCGTTGGCGGGGAGTGGCGAACCGTTGGCCGGGATACTCCGTGACGAGTTCGCAGACCATGTCGGTGGTTGCACGGTCGTCGGTAGCGGTCAAAGACTTCCGCCCGCGCTGGCCGCGCTCATCAACGGAGCGACCGGACACGCCCTCGACTTCGACGATACCCACACGATCATGGGAGGCCATCCGACCGCACCCCTGCTGCCGGCTGCCTGGGCGATGGCTGAGTCGGTCGGACGCACAGGCGCCGAACTGTTGGCGGCCTTCGTCGCAGGCTTTGAAATCGAGTGCCGCCTGGGTCTCGGTATCGGTGGGGACCACTACGCCAAGGGCTGGCACAGCACCTCGACGCTCGGCGTTTTCGGTGCCACCGCAGCAGCGGCGCACCTGCTGCGCCTCGATCATGTGCAGTTCGGAAACGCATTCGGGTTGGCGGCGTCGCAGGCGAGCGGTCTGAAGGCCAACTTCGGCACCATGACGAAACCGTTCCATGCCGGTCGGGCGGCCGAAGGTGGCGTCACCGCCGCACGACTCGCTGCACGCGGATTCACCGCCAACCCCAATGCAATTGAAGCCAACCAGGGGCTTGCGCAAGCTGCGGGGTCGGGACCCGGGACATTCAACCGTGACCGAATTGACCGGCATGTCAACGACTGGCTCATCCGCTCCACATTGTTCAAGTACCACGCGGCCTGCTACCTGACTCATGCCTCAATTGAGGCAGCGTCGGCGCTCCTGCACGAGGACCTTGGTGCGGTGGAGTCGGTGAGGCTCGTCGTGAATCCATCGATTCTCGACGTCTGCGGAATCGCCGAGCCGAAGACCGGGCTTGAGGGAAAATTCAGCCTGCGAGCGACCACCGCGCTGACGCTTCTCGGCTTCGACACGACCGACACGGCAACGTTCGTAGACGCGACGATTCAACAGGGTTCGGTGCAATCGCTCCTTCGACGCGTAACCGTCGATACCGACCCGGGCCTGACCACGACGCAGTCGCGGGTGATCGTCTCAACGGGCCGTGGCGACCGGTCCGCCGTCTACGACTCGGGTGTACCGGCGTCGGATCTGTCGTTGCAGGGAACGAAGCTCGAAGCAAAGTTCCGGGGACTCGCGACTCCGGTGCTCGGAACCGGTCATGCCGAGGAATTGAGCGACCGTGTACATGAACTGACGAACCGGGCCGAGGTCCGCGAACTGCTGATCCTCTGACGTGTCCGGGCACGCGCTGCACGTCGACATCCACGAAGGTAACGGCCCAACCCGTTCAGTTCATCGTCGGGAGGCGTGAGAAAGCGGACCACAGAGCACGTTTAGGAAATCTGGGCTGCGTAGTTGCCGCCAGGCGCAAGCGGGGACTTCGGACCGTTGGCGCTCCCGAAAGTGTGCCCCTGAGCCGGCGGTCAGGGGCACCAGACAGGAAGTTGTTGGCGTCGAATAGGGACACTTGGTGACGGTTGCGCCCGCACCAAGTATACTGGTGTGATGTCCGTTCAAGAGTATTTGGTATCGACTTCGGGTCAGGTGTCGCTTCCGGCATCAGTTCGTCACCGCTGGCACCTTGACAATGGCGGTCCCGTCGACGTCATCGATCTTGGTTTCGGAGTGCTGACGGTGCCAAAAGGCAAAGGGAAACGATTGCTGAGCGATTTACTTCCACGCGAGGTGCATGCAGCGTTTGTGGCGTCGTTGTCAGATGACCCTGACCTCGCCACTACGTGAAGAAGGT
>JANMZO010000352.1:0-23140 GCA_031383405.1 Acidimicrobiia bacterium
GGCTACCGAAAAGGTGGCCCCTCGTTCGCGTCAGGCCATCCGGATGCTCTCGTTCGGTCGGTCAGCGGCGACGGGATACGCGTCACCATGCCACCGCTCAGCGTTTGCTACGACGGCATTGCGGGGTACCGATGGGTTCATCGGGACCGGAAAGCGGCACACCGTGATGCCGCTCGATCCTCCGGTCGATTTGCACGTTCGCACCGGGCTACTACTTGCGGCTCCGCCACCGCAACCAAGTCGCTGTCGGGACCGGCCCGCCCACGCACGACGGCGATCGCTCGATGGTACGGTCTCGGTGTGGACGCACGACCTCCTCGCATGTTCAACGACGAACGCGCAACGCTTATCGGCCACCTTCAGTTTCAGCGACGGTCATTGCTTCGCAAGTTCGACGGTCTGACTGGAACGCAGATGCGTTGGACGCCTGTGGGGTCCGGTACATCGCTGTTGTGGCTACTGCGCCACGCTGGATTCGCAGAGTCGATCTGGGTGCTTGATCGCTTCGCGCGGATCTACATTGATGTTGACCTGCTCTGCAACGACCTTCAGCCGGACGACACGTTCGACTCGCTCGCAGCGCGGTACCACCGGGTCTGGGAACTCGTGGATGGCATCGTCACTGACAGCGATCTCGACGCACCATGCCGGGTGGACGACGACATGGCCGACCCCGACCTTCGTTGGGTCGTCGTGCACCTGTGCACAGAAACGGCGCGCCATGCCGGTCATGCCGACATTCTGCGCGAACTCGTTGACGGTACGACCGGTCGATGACACCGACAGCGCACCCATCTGCCGTGGCGACCAATGGCGTGGCCAGTAGCGGACCGGCTGACTCTTGGCGTGGCCAGTAGCGGACCGGCTGACTCTTGGCGGACTGGCGTTCGGGTGTTCGGGTGTTCGATCTCGTAGGCTACGGATCGTTCCGTACGGAAGGGGTCCAAATGACGAGCTTGCCAGATCGGTCCAACACCGCTGTGGTGGTGGTCGATGTCCAGAACGGCGTGGTCGCGGGCGCGTTCCGGCGCGACCAGGTCATTGCCAACATCAACGATCTCGTGACACGTGCTCGGTCAGCCGATGTCGCCGTCGTGTGGGTCCAGCACCAGAGCCAGGAGCTGCCCGAGGGGAGCGAACAGTGGCAGTACGTTCCCGAGCTGCAGATGGGTGTTGGTGAACCGGTGGTCCACAAGTGCTACGGCGACTCGTTCGAGGACACCACACTGGAACAGGAGTTGGCGTCACGAGGCGTCGGACGGCTCATCGTTGCCGGAGCCCAGACGGACGCGTGTGTTCGGTCCACCCTGCACGGCGCGTTTACTCGGGGCTACGACGTCACCCTCGTCGGCGATGCCCACACCACCGAGGATCTCACCGAGTGGGGTGCTCCGCCGGTCGAGCTGGTCATCGCCCACACCAACCTGTACTGGTCGTGGCAGACGGCGCCGGGTCGCACCGCCGCTGTGGTTCCCGCTGCGTCGGTCGACTTCAACCCACCATCTGGCTGAGACACCTAAGCGAGCCTCTTCTTCGGGTTGATGGCACTACTTGGAGAGTCGGAGTGCGGCGGCGGCGCCGTACGAGGTGTCGTTACAGGCGGTCTCCAAGCACATCAAGGTGCTTGAGGACGCCGGGCTGGTCACCAAGACCAGGCACGGTCAGCAACGCACTGTTCATCTTGAAGTGGAGGTCTTCCATCTTATGACGAAGTGGATTGAGCGTTACCAGCGACAGGCCGAGCAGCGCTACGAGCAACTCGACGCAGTGCTCGCCGGAATGGCGGGCTCTGACACGGCACTGCGCTCTGCGACGAGCCAGACCAACAGAAAGAAGGGCGTATCGTGACTACGACAACTACCTATCCTCACGCGGCGATCGAGGCCGATCCGAGTGTTCCGATCATTCGCATCACACGCGACTTTCAGGCGACCCCGACCCAGCTGATGGCCGCTCACACCGACCCGGTGTTGTTTGCTCGCTGGGTCGGACCTGACGGCATGGGCGCCACGGTCGGGGCTTGGGATGCACGTGACGGTGGCGAGTGGCGTTACGTCGCGACGCGTGATGGCGAGGCGTACGCGTTCCGGGGTTGCTTTCATCAGATCACCGACACGCGCATCGTTCAGACGTTCACCTTCGAGGGAATGCCTGATGCGGTTTCGCTTGAAACGATCCGGTTCGAGGCACTCGACGACGCAACGACCCGTCTGCACGCCCAGTCACTTGTTGAAAGCTTCGATGCCCGCGACGCCTGGCTTGCATCGGGCATGGGGTCCGGTGTCCACGACGGCTACGCCAAACTCGACGCACTCCTCGCCGACTCCACCGACCCGACGTGTCGTTGAACGAACCGGTCGGTTTCGACGGTAGCGACCTCACCGGCGTGGACCGCCACGACTGGGCCGGTGCCGGACTCCGACTCGCAATCGCACCCCTCACGCCCGACCGGCGAACCCGCTACCTGAACGCCCCCGAACCAAACCCAAGGACAAACCTCATGCCTGACGACGCCAACGAATACCGCACGATCAGCGGCCGCTTCAGCGACCTTGTCACAGGTGCCGGACGTGACCGATGGGGACCCGCCCTTCGCCCGTGCCGCAATGGACCCGCACGAGCGTCACAGCCACACCGATTGTAAGGAGGCCCGACAGAGACAGGCCGATGTTGTAGGGCAGCGGATGCGTGGCTGTGAGTGCCTCGAGGTCGCTGGTGTCATTGTTTGCGAAGCTGAACGCGGGGTCGGCAAGACCGGCCACGATCCACGTGGCGGTGAACAGAATTGCTCCGGCCAAGCCACTGACTGCAAGTCCCGTCGATCCTCGCAAGCTGTCGTCGGCCCCAGCCCGATAGTCCACGATTGGATTCCAGGGCTACCCCTGGGCAAAGCCCGGCATCCCAGAATGCTGGCTCAGGGGCGCACTACTTCGCCGGCCTCAAACGACTGAACGCCACAGGCACTTCCGGCGATACGTTGGTTGTTTGTGGTCTGTCGCTTGTCGCTCGGCTCGTGATGGGAAAGAGGGCCGAACGAGATCGGGAGACGTTCGAACGCGATAGGTGGATTTAGTGAACCGATTCGCGTAGAAGCGCGGTTTGTCAGAGTGTGGTCACGGGTGTGCGATGAGCCGCAGCGCTGAGAGTGTTCGTTGGTAACGGTGCCGTCATCCTTCCTTCTCAAGTCTGGCCGACTCTGCCCAACGACGAGCGGGCACTCGCACCCGGAGCGGTTGGCTTCGTCGCCGACCTCACGGTGAACCCGACGTGTACCGCGAACTCGGCATCCCGAACGGGGCGGATGGCGCCCGATCCAACCCGGCACACCGGGCAACGAATCGCGAAAGACCTGGTAAAAAACTTGTCGGCCTCCTCGGGGAGCTTGGCGTCATCGACGACGCCAACCAATTTGCCTGACCGAACGCGGCCTCATCCACCCGCCGTTCGGCCAACGCCGTGCCCCAGTCAACAATGCCTTTCCTACAGCGGCGGGTCGAAGCACGAGACCACCTCCACGTGTGGCGTATGGGGGAACATGTCTACGACGACGCTGGAGCGCAGCTCATACCCCGCTGCCGCGAGCAGGGCCGCGTCGCGACCGAGCGACGCAGCATCGCAACTGACGAGCACGATCCCCCGTGGTTCGCAGGCCACGATCCGCTCCACGGCAATGCGTCCGAGGCCGGCCCGCGCCGGGTCGGCCACGACAAGCGTCGAACGACCTCGCGTATACGAGCTGAGGTCGAAATCAGCCACGTCGGAAGCTACCGCACGCGAGTTGTCGAATGTAGCGAGATTGACCGCGGCATCACGCGAGGAACAGCCCTCCCGCTCCACGCTCACCACATCGGCAAACCTTCCGCCGAGCGTTACCGCGAACAGACCAACTCCGCCGTAAAGGTCGGCGAGCACATCGGGCGGAGCTTCGAACGAGCGGAGCGCGTCATCGACGAGTTGCACCAGCAATTCGGTTCCGTCGTGTCGCGTTTGGAAGAACGCTCCCGCCGAGATCCGGAACCTATGACCACGTATCATTTCGTGGAAGAAGGGTTGATCGTCGTCGGCGAGTTCCGCGACACCGACGACGCGAAGACTCGCGACCGAATGACCGGTCACAACGCGGACACCATCTGGACTCGGGTCGACGATGACCATCACCTCGCCGGTTACGGTGCCGCGCCGAACCGTCACCTCCCGGGCCGGGCCAAAGTTCGAATGCATCAACGTGTATTCCAGAACCGGATCCGTCACTTCACATGAATCGACCTCTACGGCGTCGTTGGACTGCTCGGAGCGAAAGCCCACGCGACCATTCTCGACGAGCGCACGAACCGTTGTGCGGTACCCGTAGCCGCCCAGGAGGGGACCGTTCGTAACGCGCGCATCGACCCCGACCAGCTTCCCGATACGCTCAAGCGCCTCCACGACGATCGCACGCTTCAGCTCATGCTGGGCGGAGAACGCAACGTGCTGCCAACCGCAACCTCCACAACCGCTCGCCACGTGCGGACACGTCGGCTCCTGCCGCATCGCGGACGCCTGAATAACGTGCGTCACAACGGCACGCGCAAAATCTCTCGCCTGATGGGTGAACCGCACGGACACCCGCTCCCCGGGCAACCCGCGCCGGACGAAGACCACACGTCCGTCTTCGGCTCGGGACACCGCATCACCGCCGTTTGCGATGCCTGTGCACTGAAGTTCCATTGCGTCCACGATAGGTGCCGCGGCACCCCCTACTGCTTCGTCAGAAGCCGGCGCCAGTTCTCCGGCAACGTGGTCGATGCGGAGAGGTCCTGCACCATTGATTGCAGGGTGGGCAGACTGACGCTTACGGGAGTCGGCGGGCCAGCCGACGGAACGGTGGAGGCGGTCGGTGCCGCTTCGGACCCGGCTGGAGTGTCCCACCAGAGGTTTGACGGGCCTTCCGATTGGATCGGCGTTTCGAGCACCGGTGTCGGAGGATAGGACGTGATCGGCGATTGCCAGGTCGTGGAGTCGACGTCGCCCGAGTCGGTCTTTGAGTGAGCGTTCGCAGATGGTGACCGTTTCGAGGTGACGTTGCCATCACCGCCGGCGGGGTTGATTGGATCGAGCTTCGGAAGTACGGGCTGGGTCCGACGGTCAACGGTCCGGTTCGGCGTTGCAACATCGAGGTGTGGCATGGGTTCACCGAGCGCCGCGAGGTGGTTCGCCAACGCCACTCGACCCTTCATTTGGGGAACGAGTCGGGGTTCGACACCAAGCACCGATGCCGGGACGCGCACGCGGATGGTCTGATCGAGCGACGACTGCGGGACCCGCTCAAGCGAGTTCAACCAGACAAAGAACTCCTCCGGCGGGAGAGGCTTCGCGATCACGTAACCCTGTACGCGGTCTGCTTGAAGCGAGCGCAGGGCCTGGAACTGCTCGATACTCTCCGCGCCTTCGGCCACCACTTCCAATCCGAGATTGTGACCGAGCTCGATGATCGATCTCACAATGACGAGGTCCTGCGGATCCAGGAGCATCGTCTTCACGAACGACTGGTCGACCTTGATTTCGTCGATGGGGAGAAGCTGCAACTGCGACAGTGAAGAGAAGCCGGTACCGAAATCGTCGATGGCAACCTTCACGCCGAGCGAACGGAAGGCAGCGAGCGCTGTCCGGGCGATGGCGCGATCGGCCATGACCTCGCTCTCGGTGATTTCCAGCACGAGCATCTCCCCGGGGACCTTGTGCTCGTTGAGCAGTTCCGCTATGAACGTGGGAAGGGTCTGATCAAAGAAGTTCCGCACCGAAAGGTTCAGCGCAACTGTGATCTCGAACCCGGCCCGACGCCACCTGGCCAGATCGCGTATGCCCTGCTCGATCACCCAACGAGTCAACGGTTGGATGAGGCCGGAGAGTTCCGACAGCTCAACGAAGTCCTTTGGCGTCAGCAGACCGAATTGCCTGTGGTGCCAGCGGATGAGTCCCTCGCTGCCGACCACCTGACCCGAGGACAGGTCGACCTTCGGCTGATGGAACAGGCAGAAATCGCCCGAGGTGATCGACGCGCGAAGCTCCCCGAGCAACTGCAACCGGCGAAGATTCGACTCGTCGTCGTCGGGCATCGCAAAGACATGCGAACGACCTGCTTGCTTGGCTTCGTACATGGCCGCGTCGGCCCGACGCATGAGGGCGGCCGGCGATTCTCCGTCCGTCGGATACAGCGCGATTCCGGTTGAAGCACCGGCCTGAATGGTCATGCCCTCCACGTTGACGGGCGGCTGCAGACACGCGGCGATCATTTCGGCGACGTTCAACGCCATCTTCTGATTCGCGGGGAACGTGACGACGGCGAACTCGTCGCCGCCGAGGCGGGCAACCAACGAACGATCCGGCAGGTACGAGGCCAGACGGCCGGCGATGGCCTGGAGAAGTTGGTCACCGGTCGCGTGACCAAGGGTGTCGTTGACTTCTTTGAACCCGTTGAGGTCGAGGAGGTGCACCGCCAGCGTCTCGTTGAGGCGCCGCGCGTCATCCAGGCGGCGGCTCAGTTGGTCGTTGAAGAGGCTTCGGTTGGGAAGGCCGGTCAAGGTGTCGTACTGCGCCTGCTTGCGGATCGTGTTCTCGGCCTCCTGCTGCCGGGTGACATTCACAAGGACACCCCGCACGCGGATCGCCCTGCCGTTGTTGTCCCGCTCGACCGCCATGGAGTTACGGACGAAGACCGTTGCTCCCTCACGGTCAACCATGCGGAAATCGATCGCTATGTTCGACTCACCGCTCGACACGACGGCACGACGACTCTGCGATTCGTGGTCGAGGTCATCGGGGTGGACGAACGATTCCCACTGTTCGATAAATGCGATCGGGTTCACTCCGAACAACTTCTTGACCTGGGGGCTGACGGTCGTGAGGGCCAGGGTGATTGGATCGGCCTCCCAGGCGATCGCATCGAGCCCTCCAAGAAGGTCAAGGTACTTTCGGTTGGTGTCTCGTTCAAAGCGCTGACTACGACTGATGAGCAAAGCAGCTCCGGGGACGAACATGGCAAATCCAGCGAGGGCGAGCGTCTCGGAGACGTTCGGGGTGATACGCCCCAGGCGAGTGGCGGCGACCAGCCCGATCATCAGAGTGGCAGCATTGGACACTGCGACGACCGTGCTGAAGGTAAACAGCCCGAGTGTGATCTGAGCGAACGAAAGCAGAAGAACGAGCGGAAGGAACATGGGCGCACAAATGGCGATGGCGGCCAGGGTGATCGTGTCAATCCAGGGAACGATCCGCGGTATGCGCCCCTGGCGCTTCAAAGCGGTGTAGCCGAAGACACCGACAGGCAGTACCAGGAACGACACGAGACCCATCACGATGGTGCGCGCCGTGCCGGCGTCTTCGAACCCCAAGGAAGCGACGAGCAGAGCAATGAGCATGCATTGCCGGGTCCAAAACACGGGGAGCGCAGAACGGAGACGGTCCTCAAAGGTGAATGCCTCGTGACCCTCGTCCGGTGTTTGCGTTTCGATACGGGCGACGTTCGGTGTCCAGGGTTGGGATCCGTCAAAGCGCACCTCGTGCGCCTGCTCAGTCAGGTCCATTTCCTGGACGGAGAGCCTGCCCGCCGGTCGGCGCTTCCTACTCATGCAACGCACTTCCGCTTCAGGGAACTGGTGCACCTTCGCAGAAATACCTTGAACGCCGCAGCGCCGGAACCGGTCTGCGGACCGGGTTGTCTTGTCCCTCGATATGCAACGCACTTCCGCTTCAGTGCACCAGGTACGCCACGGGGATCTACGTCACCGGTTGAGCGGCCATCAGCGCGGCAACAGGTCATCTCATGGGTATCGACTCACCGGGCGCGAGGCTTGAGATTCAAATCGACGTGCGAACGCACACTGAGGACTTCCCACCCGCGGAGAGCGTTCTCTCCCACATTTCACTCGGAAATCGACAACTTTCGCCCACTGATAGCGCTCGTCGCCCTTAGGATTCGCAGTGATCCTACGATCTGGGGGATGCCTTTGTCCGAATTCGTGCCGCAGCCACGTGAAGGAGCGCACCTATCTGAGCGAATTCTGCGCTATCTCGCCGTCGGCGTGAGCCTATCCACGGCGTTGACGGGGTGTCTGTTTTCGTCGGGACCCTCGTCGTCCGGGGTGACCTCGACGACGACTTCCCCGACGCGGCCCGAGTTGGCGGGCGTTACGGGTGCGGTGTCTGTCGGCGCAGGTGCAGCGACGGTTCCCGACACGTACGTCCCCGGTCAGCCCGCAGCGACCGTGCCGTTGGCGGAAGCTCAGGCCGCTCAACTCAAGGCGGCCAACGCGGCGACGACGGTGCCGGCGGCACTCAGTCCGCTTGCTCCCATCACGGCGCTGCTCGCCACGGCGGTGAAGGGTCTCCTCACGGCCGAAGCGGCAAGCCGGAATCTGTGGGACTCCTGGCAGGACAAAGATTGGGAGCGTGCCTCGCTCTACGCGTCAACCGACGCCGTGAAGAGCCTGTTCGCTTTGCCTTGGAGACCCGAGACGGTCGACCACGGATGTCGGCCCTCACCCGTTCCTGAGATGGCGGCGCGTTGTCTGTTCGTGCAGGGCAGCGTCGTCAAGATTCTCGAAGTCAAGGGATCGGCCACCGAGGGTTACAAAGTGGCAAGGGTTTCAACCGCTCGCCAAGACACACCGATCGTGTCATCACTGCCGGCGACGCCAGGCGATCCCTCGGTTTCGGTTGACCCGAACGTTGTGGGTTCGCTCCCCGACGCTGGAATCGCTGCCGCAACAGGCACCGGCTCGGATCCGGTTACGACGCCAACGGTCCCGTCGGCGCGGCGCCCGGCGACCACCTCGCCTCGCCGGTCCACGTCGAAAGCCAAGAAGTCACCGGCCACGGGAGCTTCGGGTGCTGAGGTCCCGGCGCCTGCCGGGGACCCGTCGGGTAACGCTCCAACGACGCCCACCTCTCGACCGGCGGGAGGTGGGGTACCCGCGGGCGCGCCCGTGGTGAGTCAGGTCGAGTAGGAGCCCGGTGGAGTAGGGCTCAGCCAAACCGACGGTGGCTGGCTACCAGGCCCGTGCGGCGACTGACTGGCGGGGCACCTCAGGGACGTCAGCAAAGGCGTTGCTGGCTTCCTGTTCAGGCAGGCTGTCACCGCTCATGCGCCGACGCAGGTCTTCCACGATCTGGCGGGCTTCCACGATACCGACTGCCGTGTGTTCCCGGACGATCTTCACCGCATCAGCGTCGCGACCTTGAAGCACGAACTCCCGGGCTTCGATCACGTACATCGGGACGTGATCGTCGGGATAACTGATCGATAGTTCGCGGTAGAGATACTCGAGTTTGCGCGTCAACCGGTCGATCTGCTGGCGAAGTTCGACCCCCTGGGCCATTGCTTGCACCTGATCATGCGACATCATGTGGAGATCCTCTCGCTTGCGTCGATGACGTGTGTCCACCGTTGCTATATCTCTATCGACCTCGACCGGGAGAAACTTCAGTGGTTCGTGTCGGCATCAGTGAAAATCCCGCGAGCGACCGGGTCGCACGCTCAACCAGAGCGGTTCGATGCGATCGGCAATGATGTTGATTACATGGGTGGTTTCCGCGTAGGGGACCTGTCTCTCACGGGTGCCGTCGGTGCCGGAGGATTTGAGTGCCGTCATCTCCATCCGTTCGCATATTCCCCGGACGAGAAGTCCGGATGCTCCCCGGGCGATGCTGCGGTACTTGGCCCAGACCCCCTTGGAACAGATGATGTTAATAAGTCCGGTTTCATCTTCGAGGTTGATGAACGTGGTTCCACCGGCCGTGGCCGGGCGTTGGCGATGGGTGACGACACCGCCCACCCAGATACGACGACCGTTTTCCACGCCGCGCAACCCGGCCGAGGTGATGATGCCGAGTTCGTCGAGTTTTGTCCGCACGAGCGTCGTGGGGTAGCCGTCGAGGGTGACGCCGGTGGCCCACAGGTCAGCAGCGGCGGTTTCCACGGGAGTCATTCCGGGCAGCGCCGGAGCCCGCTCACCCACCACGATGCCGGCCAGGCGTCCGGGACGCGCCTGAGCCGCGGCCCCAGCGGACCACAGCGCGGCACGTCTATCCATACCGAAGCAGCCGAATGCTCCGGCTGTCGCAAGCGATTCGAGGGCGGGTGTGCCCGGGTCGATGCGGCGCACGAAGTCACCGACGCCTTCAAAGAGTCCATTCGCCTTTCGCTCCCCTTCGATCCGACGACCCAGTTCGCCACCGATCAGGCGAACATCCGATAGGCCGAGGCGCAGCGCGGGTTGATGTTTCGGATAACCCCGCTCGTCGATTTCTTCGGGATGTTCCCACTGCAGGGTCGCTCCGGCAGTGGACTCCTGCAGGTCGGGACCCAAGATGGTGACACCATGACGACGGGCGTCGGCGGTGAGCGACTGCGGTGAGTAGAAGCCCATGGGTTGTGCGTTGAGCAGCGCCGCGCAGAACGCGGCGGGATAGTGGTGCTTCATCCAACAGCTCGCGTAGACGAGATACGCGAAGCTCACCGAGTGACTCTCGGGGAAGCCGTAGTTTGCGAAGGCGGCGAGTTTGTCGTAGATGATTCCGGCCACGTCTTCGGCAACACCATTCGCGCGCATACCTTCGAAGAGACGTTGCTTGAGTCGCTCCATACGTTCGGTTGAACGTTTCGAGCCCATGGCCTGACGCAGCTGATCGGCTTCCGACGGAGTGAAGTTGGCGACATCGATCGACATTTGCATCAACTGCTCCTGAAAGAGCGGGATGCCGAGGGTCTTCTTCAAGGAGTTCTCGAGAAGCGGGTGCAGATAGGTGACTTCTTCGAGGCCGTTGCGTCTACGGATGTAGGGGTGAACCGACCCTCCCTGGATGGGTCCGGGACGGATGAGGGCCACCTCGACGACGAGGTCATAGAACGTACGGGGTCGCAGCCTCGGCAGTGTGGCCATCTGGGCCCGGCTCTCGATCTGGAACACGCCGACCGTATCCGCCTGGCAGATCATGTCGTAGACATCATCCTCCTGGGGAATCAGCGCGAGCTCAACGTCGATGCCATGGTGCTCGCGGATCAGGTCGACCGCATTATGCAGCGCGCTTAGCAGTCCGAGGCCGAGCAGGTCGAACTTCACCAGACCCGCTGCGGCGCAGTCTTCCTTGTCCCACTGCAGTACCGTGCGCAGTGGCGTGGTGCCGCTGAGACGGACTTCAGCCCCGGAGGGTCCATTGGCTTGACCGGCAGGTCGGATGTTGTCGCGACGGACTTCAGCCCCGGAGGGTCCATTGGCTTGACCGGCAGGTCGGATGTTGTCGCGACGGACTTCAGCCCCGGAGGGTCCATTGGCTTGACCGGCAGGTCGGATGTTGTCGCGCCCGGTGAAGCGACCCCATTCGACCGGGCACACCTCCACTACCGGACGGTCACAGATGACCATGCCGCCTGAGTGGATTCCGAGATGCCGGGGGAAGTCCTCGACCTGTTTGGCCAGGGCCAGCACCGGTGCAGGAATATCGTGATCGCCGGTGGCTTCAGTGGTGCCGACCCGACCCCAGGGATCGACCTGCTTCGACCAGGCATCGAGACGGCCCGGTGCATAGCCGAGCGCGCGGCCCATGTCGCGTATGGCGGAACGACTGCGGTAGGTGATCACGTTGGCCACCTGCGCGGCGCGTTCGCGGCCATAACGGGCATAGACGTACTGGATCACTTCTTCGCGTCGCCCACTTTCGATGTCGATGTCGATATCGGGCGGGCCATCGCGTTCCGGCGACAGGAACCGCTCGAACAGCAAACCGAGTGACACGGCATCCGCGTTGGTGATGCCGAGGGCGTAACACACGGCGGAGTTCGCGGCCGACCCGCGTCCCTGGCAGAAGATGTTGGACCTTCGGCAGAACTCCACAAGATCCCATACGACAAGGAAGTACCCGGCAAAGCCAAGATCCGCGACGAGATCAAGTTCGTGGTCGATCTGACGGTACGCGCCGGGAACCCGCTCGCTGTCTTCACCCTTCACCCCTTTGCGTCGACCATAACGACGCTCCCCTCCCGCTTCAGTAAGCGCACGTAGGAATGTCATTTCGTTCATGCCGTCGGGGCACGGATACGGAGGAAGTTGCGGAGCTACCAGCTTGAGGTCGAAAGCGCATTGCAGCGCCAACTCAGCCGCCCGCTGGACCGCACCCGGATACCGACGGAAGCGTCGCAGCTGCTCCGCGCCGCTGCGCAGGTGAGCGCCGGCCGCTGCTGGCAGCCAGCCGTCGACTTCATCAAGACTACGGCGCGAACGCACCGCCGCGAGAGCGGTGGCCAAGGGTCGACGTGACGGGGTCGCGTAGTGCACGTTGTTCGTGGCGATGAGATCGACACCAGCCGCAGCCGCTATCTTGGCCAGGCCATCGTTGCGCACGGCGTCGAGCGGGTCGCCGTGGTCCCACAGTTCAACGATCACCTGATCCCGGCCGAATGTGTCGATCAGACGATCCAACTGACGCGCTGCCGCCCTCGGGCCCTCGTGCAGGAGTGCTTGGGCCACCGCACCTTTGCGGCAACCGGTGAGGATCTTCCAGTGACGGCCCGAGTGTGGATCGTGCCGGCTGGCATTCGCCGACGACTGACCAGCGGCCGTGGAGTTCGTGCGGGCCCAGGTGGACGGGTGACGGGCGATTGCGTCGTCGATTGCCGCCTCGTCGGCCACCGACTCGTGGAGCAGACGGACCTGCAGCGCGGCGAGCACCTCGTCGCCCGCCACCGCTTTCTCGGGTGACGGCCCACGACGGAGAGCTTCGTGAAAGGGTACGGTGGAGCCTTCGGCGAGCGCGCCAAGTTGTTCGAGTAGGAGCCGCGGTGCTCCCTTCTCCCCCGCCGCGAGATGCGATGTGGCCAACGCTCGCGCCAGACGGCCGTAGCCGATTGGATCGGTGGCCAGAACGACAAGGTGCTCACCTTCGGGATCGGGGTTGCCGACCCGGGCTTGCGCCGAGGAGGTGGCGTGCAGCGTAACCTCAGCTCCGAAGACCGTCGGCAGACCGTAGGCCCGCGCCGCTTCAGCGAAACGGACCACCCCGTAAAGGCCATCATGATCAGTGAGGGCGAGCGCGCGGAGCCCGAGACGTACCGCTTCTTCGACAAGTTCTTCCGGGTGCGAAGCACCGTCGAGGAAGCTGAAGTTCGAGTGGCAGTGCAACTCCGCGTACGCGGGCGTTCCTGTCTCTTCATCTTCAGCATGTGGGGGGAAAGCATCCGCCCGGCCGGATCGGGGCAGTTCGCTCACTGGAAGATAGGGGGAGCGCTTGCGCGACCAGGCCGGGCTGTCGCCTCCGTTTGCGTTGGACGGGATGTTGCTGATCCGACCGGTGGCCGAGCGCCCAGGAGTTGCATCGGTTTCCGGTTCGACAGGCGCCTTCTCAGGCTCTGGCGTTACTGGTTCAGCGCGTCGTCGACCGTCGGACAGCCGGGCTTCGAGCTCCGACCATGTCTTCGGTCCGTTTGACCATCCCATATTCGGACACTAGCGAACATATGTTCGTAACAATCGTAAACCAAACAAAAGTTCGTAATCGCGACCATATCGCGACGTACTGCTTCATGGCGCCGGGCCCGGGATTGTGCGGAATTTCACTCGCCGGTGGCGTCAAATCCACCACATTCAAGGCAGCAACCTATTGGTAGCTCGCTTCGACCCACCATGCGCCTCCCTCGAGAACGACGACGTGCGCATCACCGACTTCGGTTGTCAGCTGTAGACGGGCCTGTCGACGATGGTTCTCGACATCCCACCAACGTTCATCGAGAGGCCATGGGCCGGCCCACTGGGTGATGGTCTGCATCTGGCTCAGGCGACGAGTGGCCGAGCCCGACAATCCGGTATCCCGTTCACCTGCACCCGTTGTCGGTGTAGCCGTTGTGGGTGCACCTGTTGTGATTGCGCCCGGGGCAGAGACGCGAAGCACGGCTGGCACTGCGGTCGGCTCACCACGACCGCCCACACGAACATGCGTGCCGGTGGAATCGAGCACTTCGGCGGGGAGGGGAAACGGATAGACGATCGTCGGGTGTGGAAGGGGTAGCGAACCCGGCCACGGTTGGCCCGCCGATGCGGGAACTTCGCGCTTGTCACCCCAGGGAACCAACTCCATCCGATCGGCCGGTCGGCGGCCACCGGTTTCGTGGACGGTGCACACCGCGTCGGGGCCGACGAGACCCTGCACGCGGGCAAAGGCGCGCGCGGCACGTTCGTCGGCCGCGCCCGCTCCACCCCACAACCCAAGCTGGCGGCCGGTTTCAGGCACCACCTCATCGGGTACGAGACGTAAAACGGTGATGCCACCAAAGCCCGAATCGCTGCGGTCATCACCGGCTTTGTGCAATGCGTGCAGCCATCCATCGAGTTGCCAACGCACCCGGTCGGCCAAGCCCGCCGCGGTGAGCCCGCCGGTGGCTCCAGCGCGTTCATGACGCCACAAACGGGCTAGATGATCACCGCGTTCGGTCTCGGCTTCAATGCTGATGCGAGTGCACGCAAGGCCGTGCTCGGCCAGGCGATCGGCCAGTTCGTCGGCAAGTGCTTTCGCGAGAAACGCGACGGTGTCGACCCGGTCGACCGGAGGATCAAGCTCGGCCGATACGACCACATCGGCCGGCGGTCTACGCGACGACACCGGTCGTTCGTCGAGACCCGCGGCAAGGCGCCACGTGCGTTCACCGAGTGGACCGAAGCGCGCCGCGATGTCGAGAAAGGGCATCGCGGCCAAGGCGCCCAACGTACGAATGCCCAGGCGCTTGAGAAGGTCGACGAGATCGATCAATGCAAGTGCATCGGCATCGTTGGTACCGCTCGTTGACGCGCGACGCGTGCTGCGTGCAGCACGCGTGACGGCACGGCCACCCTCCACCGCGACCAGTGCGTCGATGGCATAGGGGGCGAGGAAGGTGGTGCTTTCACCCGCAGGAACAATCGGTGTGGATGAGCGGCCGGCGAGCGCCGCGGCGAAGGGTCCGTCGGCCACGCCGATACGGGCTTCCACACCTATAGCGCTGAGCGCTGCGGTGAGTTTTTCCGCGAGGGCGGCATCTCCTCCGAAGTATCGAGACGGCCCACGCGTGGGGAACTGGCAGAGGCCCGGGCGCACGATTTCACTACGGGGGGTGAAGGTGTCGATGGTCGCGGCAACCGGTTCAAAGGCCCGTGCGTCGCGGCCCGGATCGTCGGTGAGCAGAACAATGTCGGGACAGCGCGACTGTGCTTCACGACGGCGCATGGCCCGCACCACGCCTTCGGATCGTGCCGCGGACGAAGCAGCGACAACCCGGTTCGCACGAAGGATCGCCACCCGTTCATCGTCGGTTTCCCCGACGCGTCGGGCTGCCACGACCGGCCAGTCAGGGCACCAGATCGTCATGACCCGAACCAGCTTGCCTCCGACGGTTCTGGAGGCTTCCGATATCGTCGATGAGCTCACCTCAACTCACCCGTTCAAAGGCGACAACGTGCTGCTCATCGTGTGGTGGAGCGGAACCACTCACCGCCGTAGATGTGGCGGCTGACTCGAGCGTTGTGTCGGCCGCCTCGGCCAACGTGAGACGCGCCCGTCGCGGACGCGACGCCGCCCCGCGGCCTGACGTCTCCACATCGATCGACCAACCGGCCAGATGGCCGTGCCCTTCAGCCATACCGGTGAAATGTTGCGCGCGTACATGGAGACTTACGTCGGGACCTTCCAGCCATCCGCCACGGGACACGAGCACCGACCCACGTTCGCGGGCCCGGGCACTCAACCGGTGGGCGTCGACGGAGCGCTGAAGCAGGCGCGGTCCGACCACCACGAAATCAAGCGCATCAACGAGTGCCGCGATCACGGCGGCCGCCTGGTCGAGAGGCGGACGGTGCACAACAACGAGCCGCTCCAGAGCCACTCCCTGCCCGCGTGCCGCAGCCAAGCCCATCTCGGGGGATCCAACCACCGCAGCCCACGAACCCTGTGTGGTCGCTTCGGCCAGGAGCGCCATCGTGAGGACCGAACTGGTGATCTCCACAACCGTGCCGCGCTTGATCCCGCCCCACGGAAAGAGCGGCATCAGATCACTGCGAAGGGGAAGCAACTGATCTTGCGCAATGCCGAACTTCTGCACATGACCACCGAGCTGCAACTCGGAAAGGGCTAGGACAGGCTTCTCCACACACGAACTATAGCGAACATACGTTCCATGACAAACTGGGACGGTTCAGGCGAAGTTTCGCGAGGTCGCCCACACGAGCGCTTGGGCGATCCTTCCCATTGCAAGGTCACGTTCGACATCTTCGGGGCGCACCTGTTGCCGCGGTCCTCGCAATCGGGCGATGAGCGTTCGACAGAGCGCCTCGTCGCCTTGCCCGTGCGCGACCAACAGTGCCGGCCATTGTTCCGTCGAGAGTGTTCGTCGATCCGAGAGCCTGCAGCGTCGATACGACATATCGCAGAAACTTGCCGGATCGCGCCGCCCGGCTGATCACTAGACCGCCCGAAGGGATGGTCATAGCGTGAGCGCTCGGCGGAGACCGTTTGAAATCGTGTCCATGACATCGTCGTCCAACCGCCCTATTTCTTCCAGCAGGAGCCCTTTGTCGACGGTCGCAATTTGGGTCACGTTGACGACGGAGGACTTGGGAAGGCCAGCATTTCCTCTGGCAAGTACGACGTTACCCGGTGCCCGGCCGAGGCGAAGGTTCGAGGTCAGCACCACCACGGCCACGGTAGCGATCGCGCTTCGATTGTAGACATCGGCCGAAATCACAACCGCCGGGCGGACCAAGCCCGGTTCGGATCTGCTTGGCTCACCGAGGTCGACCCACCAGATCGACCCGCGAAGAATCACCACTCGGTTCTGGTGAACGTCCGCCGGGCCGCAGCCTTCACCGCCGGGTCCGCAGCGACGTTTCGGTACACCTGATCGAGCGCGTCGGTGACCCCCCGATCTTTGGCGATCAATGCTCGTAGCGCGTTCGCGTACAGTTCACTCCGACTGACCTTTGTTCGCCGCGCCAGTTCCTCCGCCTCGTTGAACACATCATCCGGAATCGAAACTGCAGTCTTCATGACGAAAGTATAACCCGGTAGGAAGCCGCAGACTGAGGCGGCGTTGAGGAAGCTCCGGTCAGGAGTGTCGTCTTACCGGTCAATGAGCATCGCTCCGCTCGGGAACCAAGTGTCGTGTCCTGAAGTGGTCGGACTACCGGTGGATGTGTTCAAGAATCGGGCCGAACATCTCAGCCAGATGTGGAAACAGGCAGTAGTACGAAACTCCGGTCTGCTCGAAGACACCTTGTATGTGTTCGGCAATCTCATGAGTGGTCCCGAATGCAAAGTACGGCGAGTTCAGGAGATCGTCCTCGCTGAGTTGTGCGTCTGCAACAAAGAGCGATTGCCCGGCACTGATTGCTCCGGCGACGGATCGGGCGACACTTCGACGGTCAGCAGTGATGACGATGTTCACGAGTGCCAGGTTGAGAACCAGATCGTCGAACTTCGGACCAGCGGACTCATGGACCCATCCGATCTTGCGTTGCAGGGCCCCAATAGTCAGCTCCGACGCGAAGAGCCCGCCGTTCGGTGCGGCCAGTGGAATGATGCTGACGATATCCGCCTCTGTTGCGGCCCACTCGAGCATCTTCCGACCACCTCCGCCGAGCATCAGCGGCGCGTGTGGCGCTTGGCTCGGCGACGGAAATCCAAGGAGCTCCTTGACCTGGAGATGGTCATTAGAGATTGATATGGGGCCGCCGGCGAGCATCGCCTTCATCACAGCCACGCTGTCCTTCAATCGCCGAAGTCGTGCGCCACCCGGGTCGAAAGACAACCCTGCGCGCACGTATTCGTCTCGAGCCCAGCCTGCGCCGATGCCCACGTCCAGACGCCCTCCGGACAGCGAGTCGATGGTGGCCAACTCGCGGGCGAGAATTTGAGGAAGGCGGAAATCGTTGCAGAGCACCCATGGAGCGATCCGCAGGGTGCTGCTCAACTCCGCGACAACCGCGAGGGTCGGGAGTGGCGACAATTGTTCGGCCAGATGATCGGGCATGACGAACGTGTCGTAACCGTAATCCTCAGCCGCCTTCACCGCCGATTTGAGGTCGGCGCGCCCGGTACCGTAGAAGCCATAGCCGAACCGGGGCGGCTTTCGAGCGACATCCGGCATTGGCTCAGACCACCCGGAACACGCAGTACTCGACGGCGACGCCGATGCGGCCTTCAGCGATGGACACCGAACGGTTCAACCAGTCAGGTCCGGTCGCCGACGGGGGACGGAGCATCGTGCGGTACGTCATCTCGTGGACAGGTTCCATGAAGTTCTCCCTCTGTAATGAATGGACTTCTGTGATGAATGTACTTCTGTGATGAAGGGCATCAACTCCGGTCAGGCCCGCCCGCTACCAGGTGTCGAAGTGCGTGATCGCCGTCGGGTCGGGACGCGCCGCCGGTTTGAAGTCGGTACCAATCGTGTAGGCAAGCGGGGTGAGCATCGCCTGCGACACATCACCGAACGGGATTCCGACGATCTCGGCGACCTGCTGCTCAAAGGTGAGATGGAGCGTCGTCCAGCATGTACCGAGCCCCCGCGCCCGGGCGGCCAGCATGAACGACCATGCCGCCGGAAGAATGGAGCCGAGCGACACCGCTGCAGGTATCTCCACACCCGCGACCCGCCGCTCGATGCACGGAATCACGAGCACCGCACACTCGGCCAGGTGTTCTGAGAGATACGACGCCGAGTCGGCGACCAGGTTCTGGGTTCGGGCGTGGGCCGCGTCCTTCGTTGGCAGAGTGCTCGCATAGATCGGGGTCTGCCGGTACCCGGCGAATGCCTGTTGGTAGAGCTTGGCGATTTCTTCCCGCTTCGCCGCGTCGGTCACCACGACGAAGTGCCAGTGCTGGGCGTTGCTCCCGACCGGTGCCTGCTGGGCAATGTCGACGCATTCGAGAATCACACTGCGCTCGACGGGTCTTGAGAAGTCGAGTCGCTTCCGAACCGCCCGTGTCGTCGTGAGCAGTTCGTCAGGTGATAGGTCGAGGAGTTCCGTCATCTCCCGAGCATCGCACGCGGCAGTGGACGTTTGGTGAACGGCATATATGCAAGCACCTCGTTAGACTCGGGCGATGTTCGGAGGAATCGCAAAGATCGTGGTGAAGCCGGGTCAGAAGGAGTCGCTGCTTGAGTTCCTCCGGTGGGATGCCGACGTGTGCCGTACCGAGCCCGGGACCCTCCGATTCGACGTGTGGCTCGACCCTTCCGATGACATGACCGTCGTGCTCTACGAGAGCTACACCGATCGCGCTGCGTTCGAGGTCCACCAGGCGGCGGAGCCGTTCAAGAAATTCGTTGCGGAGGTCGTTCCGATGATGATCGAGTCCGTGTCATTCGTTGTCCCATTCGGGACATCGTTCGTGTCGGTCATTGACGCTCCCCTCTGATTCACGGAATCGCCTTCACGCGATAAGGTCACTGCGTGATCACCGACACCCTCGACCTCACCGCCGAACAATTCAGCACAGGCACCGGGTGGGTGATCAAACCCGAAGGCGCATGTCAGGCCGATGTGTGCGTTCCTCTTCCCAAGGGCACCGACGGGTTCAACGCGAAGGCCGCGGCAGAGCGCCTCGGAATGGCGATCGTGGCCGACGGGTCCTCGGGCCTGTGGTCGATCGGTCCGGCGTCGGTGGGCGACCGGGCCCTGGCCACGGCGATGGCCCCCGAACTGGTCCTGTCCGATCTCGACGGCAACGAGTTCCGACTGTCGTCACTGCGGGGCCAAAAGGTCGTTATCGTCTCCTGGGCTCCCTATTGAGGCTGTGCCTTCGACTTGCCCGGGTGGCAGGTACTGCGTGCGGAACTCCATTCCAAGGGTGTCGAGATCGTCACGGTTTCCCTGGAACTCAGCGGCCCCGAAGCGTCGCGGAAGTACATCGAAGCGGCGAACCCGCAACACCCGTCGCTGCTGGATCCGGAACACAGGATGGACGCCCTCTTCGGCGTCATCAACATCCCCAACGTGATCTGGATCAACGAAGAGGGGATGATCGTGCGTCCACCCGAGCCAGGATGGCCGGGTGAACGCAGCGCCATGCCGCGTGAACTGTTCGCGGCGATGCCCGCGATGGGGCGCTCCACGACGGCTCCGAAGCGAACGACACCGGAGATAGATCGCATGGCCCTGCTGTCGTCGGGTCAGAGTCGAACGGCGTACGTCGACGCGCTTCGCGACTGGGCCAACAAAGGATCCGACAGCGAGTTTGCGTTGTCACCCGATGAGGTCATCGCCCGCTCGCAACCCCGGTCGGTTTCGAAGTCCGAAGGTGCTGCGCACTTCGAACTGGCCAACCACCTTTGGCGTGCCGGTGCCCGCGAGTCGGCGATCGCCCACTTCAAGGAGAGCCACCGTCTCCAGCCCGACAACTGGACCTACAAGCGTCAGGCCTGGTCGCTTCTCGGCAACGAGCGGGTTGGCGGCGACGTTGGCCGCTGGGTACAGGGACCGGTGGAAGGTGAAGAAGCTACGTGGCCCTACGAGTCTGACTTCAGCTCCGACCTGGCCATGCTCGAAGCGGGCGAGTACTACCCGGCCACGTTGTAGCTACCCGAAACCGTCCCGGCCGGGCCGTCAGGGGCGTGCCCAGGCCTGGGGTCTGCGGGTCGGTTGCCGCTCCAGTGCCAGGTCGCCGAACCCGCCCCGCACTCCAGCCGCAACGTGGCACCCCAGCCGCAAACCACATGACACCACGTCAGGCCTTCATCGTGATCGCCAGACCGGCTTCAAGTGGCGTCATTGCCCGCCAATCGAGAACCTCAGCCGCCTTCCGGGCATCGAGCAGCTTTCGGACGAGCCGGGCCCTCGACGCGCCCCGAAAGACCGGTTCACGTTCCCTGCCGTCGTAGGCGAGCGAGGCCAACCGCGCCACCTCAGCTACCGGCGTGGCCACGCCGGTCGCGATGTTGAAGACCGGGTTGACGGACCGGTCACGGCCGTGCGCATCACGACCGACAAGGAGCCATTCGGCCACCGACGTGTATGCGGCGACCATGTCGCCGATGTAGAGGAAGTCGAGCTCGCTGGTCCCGTCATCGCGATCGCCGAAGTCGTACGGACGGTCGTAGCGCAGATTGTTCAGTGCTCGGGGAACGAGCCGGCTCATGTTGCAGTCGCCGGGCCCGTAGGTGTTCATGAAACGACACGCCGCAGCCGGCAGATCGAAAGTGTGAACGTAGCCTTGCAGCGCAAGGTCCGCTGCCGCTTTCGAGCTCGCATAGAGGTTGGCCGCAGGTAGTGGGCTGAACGTCTCGTCGATCGGTTCAGTCGACGAGGTCGACCCGTAGTAAGCGCCGCTGGAGGCCAGGACCATCGCGTCGACCCCAACCCGACGGCAAGCTTCGAGCACAACATATGTGCCCATAGCATTAGTATCCAGCGTCTCCAGGGGCAGCGAAATGCTCACCGGGACCAGCGGCTGGGCAGCCAGATGGAACACGACGTCGATCGACGAGCGGGCCATCAGCGATGCGACAAGATCCAGGTTTCGTACATCTCCAACGAGGTGCTCGACCCCATCAATCCCCGGAGCGGGTGAACTCCTGAGATCGAGGCTGGTGACGACCGCGGCACGGCCCGACAATGCCTGAACGAGATGGCGGCCCCCGAACCCGCTACCACCCGTGACCAGGCAGCGAACACCGGTCCAGTCCATCAGTGGCCTGTCGAAGCGGTCCGCGTCACACCGACGCGAACACCCGGGCACGTTCGTAGTGGGAGCGGTAGAACTCGACGGTGCGCTGCAGCCCTTCCACGAACCGGACCTCAGGCACAAAGCCGGTGGCCGCTTCGAGCTTCGATCCGTCGAGATGTTGACGCGAGATGGCCACCACATTCGAGCTGCCATTCTGCATCACGATCGAAATACCATGTTCACATATCTTCTTGGCACGGTCACGATCGAACAGGGCTTCGTACGCGGCTGACTGCTCGACGATGAGCCGCATGACTTCGGGGGTCGAGGCATGGTGCGCGGCCGAGATATTGAACACTTCACCGGCGCAGGAGGGTGTGCTGGCGACGAGCAGGAACGCCCGCACCGCGTCGTCGATGTACAGGTAGTCACGGGAGTGGTTGAGAGAGTTGAAGTACAGAACCGGCGTTATCGGCTCGGCCGAGGAGAACAACGATGTGAGTGCCTTGGGAAACAGTCGAAAGCCGACGTTGTAGTCGTGCGGGCCGAAGAGATTGCACAAACGCATCACCACGGTCGGCTGCCCGAACACGTGGTGGTACGTCTGGGCGAATACGTCACCGGCCAGTTTCGCCGCGTCGTAAATACCGACGCCGCGCAACGGAGACTGCTCGGAATACCGCTCGGTCTCCATCTCCATCTCGCCGTAAACCTTGTCGGTCGACGAGATCACGATGGCCGACGGTTCCGAACGACTGTTTCGTACCCCTTCGAGAAGGTGCGCCGTTCCGAGCGCGTTGGTCTCGATGGTTCTCACCGGAGCATTCGCCGACTTCTCGATTACCGAAAAGGCGGCAAAGTGGAACACCACATCGAAGAGGTTCTCGCCCATCAGCTTGTTCACGTCGGAGGCGTTGCCGATATCGCCTTCGACCAGGTGCAGTCGCGGGCGCAGTCGTTCGCGGCGGTCATTCACGATCGAGTCGCGCTCACTGCAGATGTCGATATCGAAGATCGTCACGTCGGCACCGAGGGCCACCAACCTTCGGGCCACGTGGCCTCCGAGAAAGCCCATTCCGCCGGTGATGAGGGCACGTTTCCCGGCAAAGAAGTTGCCGAACGGAAGCACGGTCGCGTCGTCGGTTCGTCCAACGCGTCCGGAGATGCCCATGGCTCCGAAGGGACCGGTCATCCGTACTGCATCGACCGTGGCTCACCGGACCTTAAGGTGGGAAGCAACTGCGAGTGACGCGAAGTACCGACGCAGGTCTCAGAAAGCACGGGCCTTGATTTGTGGCACCCGTCCCGAAGCGGTGCTGGTGCATCGTCGCGTAGGAACCTGTGACGCCGAGCGCTACCGCAATCCCATACCCCCGCGAGATGTCGAAGAAATCGACATCACACTCTCCTGCACTTCAGTGCACTAGTCCGGCGAAGCCGACGCGGGATGGGGCTTGCGATCGGCTTCGCCGGCCCG
>JANMZO010000403.1:0-2802 GCA_031383405.1 Acidimicrobiia bacterium
CCTTGGGTGGGCGGGCACCGAAGGCCCCGGCGAACACGGCCTTGCGTTCTCGTGCCACGGTTCCGGGCGAGGCGAGGTACAGCGAAGCAAGTCGATCTACTCGGGCGTCGTCGACCCAGAACGCCGTGTCGTGCATCCCGAGCGGGCCGAGGATCCGGTCCTGGAAAAACGAGTCGAGTGTCTGCCCGCTCGCTACCTCGACGACGCGGCCGAGTACGTCGGTCGACACCGAGTAGTTCCACTCCGTACCCGGCTGGAACACCAGGGGGATCGACGCCCAGATGTTGCAGCATTCCTCCAACGTCTTGTCGGCGGGGGAGCCCCACTCGAACCCGGCCTGCCGGTACAGATGGTCGATGCCGTTCGCGAACGCGAAACCGTAGGTCAGTCCTGACGTGTGGGTCAGCAGTTGCAGGACCGTCATGGGCAGGTGTTGGGGCGTCGTGGCCGGGCTGGTCCCCGGACCACGCAGGTACACGCGGGTGTCGGCGAAGGCCGGAATGTACTTCGACACCGGGTCATCGAGGCTGATCACGCCATCCTCGAACAGCATCATCGCAGCGACCGAGGTCACCGGTTTCGTCATCGAGTACGCCCGGAATATGGTGTCGGCCTCGACCGGGGCCGCACTCGCAACGTCGCGGTGGCCGTAGGAGTTCGCGTAGACGGTTTTCCCGGCTCGGGCGACGGCGATCTGCCAGCCCGGAAGACGGCCGTCGTCGACGTACCTGGCGAAGTGCGTGGTCAACCGCTCCAGCCGGTCAGGATCGAACCCGGCTTCGATCGGGTCGGCATTGCGTTCGATTGCGGTCATGGAAACCTCGCTTGGAGAAGATAGTCACCGCTCCTCGAGGGCAAACGCCCTCAAGACCCGGGTATTGGCGAATTTTGTCGCCGGAAACCTAGCGGGTAGGCGGGTTTCGGGGTAATCCGCGGGTTGCGCCGATCTCGCCTCATCCTTTGGCCGGACCCTGGGCCAACCCTCGGCCGAGAGGACTTCAACTGGTGGCCAGTGGGATCTGCTGGGTCGTGCAGTGTGGCCCGCCACCCCCGTAGGCGACGATGTCACCGGGCACCCCGACGACGCGCCGATCGGGCCACGCGTCGGCGATGATGGCGAGCATGTCGGTATCGGCCGGGTGCCCGGTCACCGGGACGATCACGCCCCCGTTGCACAGGTACAGATTGCAGTACGGGACCGGGAAGCGTTCCCCATCGACCTCGCAGTAGGGGAGCACCGGGACGTCAACAACCTGAATCGCCCGCCCCTTCGCGTCGATCGCCCCGTCAAGGCACCGGCGGCTCAGGGCGAGGCGGGCGAATTCGGGATCATCCGGATCGTCGCAGCCCTGCCAGAGTACGCGTCCGGGTTCGATGAACATCGCGACGAGGTCGATGTGCCCGTCGGTGTCGCGGTCATCGATCGAGACCGGCAGCCACACCACCCGCTGGAGACCCAACGCCGCGCCCAGAACCGATTCGATATGCGCGCGTGACATGTGTGGATTGCGGTTCGGATTCATGAGGCACTGCTCGGTGGTTATCAGCGTGCCGTCGCCGTCGACGGTGATCGATCCGCCCTCCAACACCATGTCGACGACCAGGCGCTCTTCGTTTCGTCGTTCGGCCCATCGGGTCGGGACCAGATCGTCGTCGGCGAAGGGAAGGTATTTTTCGCCCCAACCGTTGAACCGGAAGTCGAGCGCCACCCGCCGGGCCGGCGAGACGCCGGGTCCACTCGTCACATAGATGGGAGCGCAGTCGCGCAGCCAGGAATCGTCGAGGGGGATTTCGACGATCTCGATGTTGGGATGGGCCGCGAACTCGGCGGCCAGTTCAAGATCTCGCGTATTCGCCAGCATCGACACGGGCTCGAACTCGGCGATGGTCCTGGCAATGTGTGACCAGGCGAGTTGTCCGTCTTTGAGTCGTCCGCGCCATAGATCCGATCGGCACGGAAAGGCGATCATCGTTCGTTCGTGCGGTGCGCTCTCGGCCGGAATCCGCAGCCCGGCGAGTTGCGTGGCCAGCGTGGCCGTGTCGTCAGACCGGCCGGGACGGGAGCCGGGATGGGAGGTGGCCGATGCCATGGGGCGACACTAATTCAACCTCGCCGGGGTCCGACCGTCACCCCCCCGGCACCCCGTCACCCGGTCACCCCGTCACCCCGCCGTCACCGGAGGGTGACCTGGGCCGTGACGCGCTCCTCCGTGAACTGATCAACCCCGACCGCGACGTCGAACGTCCATGTCCCTCGAACGGGAAGATCGGCGTTGAGGACCTGGAAGTGGTTCGGTCCGGCTCGCAGCACCTTGAGTTCAATCGGCTCGATCCCTGAGCCGGGTAGCGACGCCGAGAGCGCGGCATGATCGATCGTCTGCTGTGCTCCGGTCTTGGTGAGCGCGTACATGTGGATCGAATTGCGACCCTTCCGGGCCGGGTCGATCGTCATATCGATATTCAGGGTCGTCGTCGACAGGCGCAGCGACACCGGTTTGGCCACCGCTTCCCGGGCGGGAGCCACGTTGACGAGCAGAGCGGTCACACCGATAACCGCGACGCCCATCGCAACTTCGACAACGAGCCGTCGACGCACTGACCTGCTGGTGAGTGCATCGGTCCCGGTCGAAGGGGTCTTCGTGGCCGATTGCAACGTACGGCGGGCCATTCCACCGAGAACGAGCAACCCCACGACGAGAGCCAGCTTGACCAGAAGCAGTTGACCGTAGGTCGTCTCCCGGGCCGCCTGCACCGAGCCCACCTGCCGCCACGACGCGAACACCCCGGAAACCACCATGCCTG
>JANMZO010000001.1:0-7061 GCA_031383405.1 Acidimicrobiia bacterium
CGAGCATTCGATCGGAACGCCCGCCCCCTCCATGCCGTTGCGGATCGCGCGGATGATGTGCTCATCCTTGGTCGTCTGCAGGATGTGGTAGTCCTGAATCGTGTTGGAGTCGGGGGTCAGGTCGCGGTAGCCCTTGGCCGCTGCCGATTCGAAGCTTTCCTTGAACAGGAAGAACTCCAGCTCGGCCCCGCATTTCACTGCGTAACCGAGTTTGGCCGCGCGCTCCAACTGGCGCTTCAGTATCTGGCGCGGTGAAACCTCCACCGGCTGATTGTGCCCATCAAGAATGTCGCAGATCACCAGCGCCGTCTTCTCCAACCAGGGCACTTCGCGAAGCGTCGTCATGTCGGGAACACACCGCATGTCGCCGTAGCCGGCCTGCCAGTTCGCGAACGTGTAACCGGGAAGGACATGCATCTCGACATCAGTAGCGATGAGGTAGTTACAAGCCTCGATTCCGTGATGGACCGTGTCGTCGAGGAAGAACTTTCCGGTCATGCGCTTACCCTTCCACGAACCGGCGAGATCCGGGAAGACGACAAGTACGGTGTCGATGTCGTTCATCTTGATACGGGTCTTCAGTTCCTCCTCGGAAAGCAGACCGGGAAGACGATCCGACGAATACTCAGTAGACATACAAACTCCTCGACACAACTCGGCCTACGGATGGTGGCTGAAACCCAAATCTACGACGCCCGATGGCCCGACGTTGGAACGAGGTGGCCGACCCGCGGTGCGAGTCGGCCGTCCAAGCACTGCCGATCAACCGATGGAGGAAAGTTCGCGCTCGATCGCCATGAGTTCCTCTTTCGTGCCCTGTATTTTCGGGCCGGTGAACCACTTCTTCGCTGAGGCCAGAGGCACCGCTACAGTCGGGAAGCCAACCGCTTCTTGAGAAGATAGAGAAGGCCACCGACAACGACCACACCACCGGCCACCCACCCGATCTGCTGAACGATCGTCTCGGCCCGCTCACCCAACTTGTATCCCCCGTAGACGCAAAGTGATGCCCAGGAGACGGCCCCGACCAGATCAAACGGCAGGAATTCACGTTTGTAGTTCATACCGCTCATACCGGCGGTCGCGGGCATAACCGCGCGAAGAAAACCAACCCAACGGCCGACCAACACCACAACTCCCCGACGTTTGTGGATCAGGGATTCGGTCTTCTCCCAGTTTTCTTCACCAAGCTTGCGCCCGAGCCTTGATCCTCGGAGGCGACGACCGTAGCGTCTGCCCAACCAGAAGCCCGTGGCATCACCCGATACCGCGGCGACACACGCAATAACCAATAGGGCCACGATGTTCACATCGGCGTTCTCCTTGCCTCCCCCGCTCGCGGCGATCCCAGCAAGAATCAGCGTGATTTCACCTGGGATGAAAAAGAGCATCGACGCGGTCTCGAGATACGTGAGCAACGCTGCAGCAAGATACAGCCACGGGCCGGAAAGCTTCCCGAGAACGTCAGAAACAGCAGACGCGACCACGTATCCGTCGGCCACGAACCCGAGGGCAGCAGACACGAAACTCATTCCGGAGTCGTATAGGCACTTACGATTCCGCCATCGACTAGAAGTGACTGCCCGGTCATGAACGACGAATCATCACTGGCCAGAAACAACGCGGCACGGGCGAGCTCCTCGGCTTCGGCCCAGCGACCCATCGGAATGTGCACGACACGACGGGCCTTGCGGGCCGGATCACTCCACAGTTGGGCCAGCAACGGCGTGCCGACCGGGCCGGGACAGAGTGCGTTACAGCGGATGCCCTGACGGGCGTAGATTGCGGCGATTTCACGGGTCATCGACAGAACGCCGCCCTTGGTCGCGGTGTACGCAATCTGTGGCGTGGCCGCGCCCATGTGCGCAACGAACGAGGCCACGTTGATGATCGATCCCCCACCCGACGCGAGCATCGCCGGAATACCGAACTTGCAGCAGAGGAACACGCCCTTCAAGTTCACATCCATGGTTCGGTCCCAGACGTCTTCGTCGGTGGTGACCGGATTGTCGTCGTCGGCCAACATGATGCCGGCGTTGTTGTAGAGAATGTTGAGTCCACCGAAGGCTCCCACGGTGGCGTCAACCATCGCCCTGCAGTCGGCCGAAGTCGACACGTCGCCACCCACACTCGACGCGTGACCACCTTCCGACAAGATCTCCGCAGCAACAGCAGCCGCGCCCTCGACGTTGAAGTCGGCCACCATCACCGACGCACCCTGCTGAGCGAAGAGATGAGCGGCCAACGCTCCCATTCCACCGGCGGCGCCCGTGATCAGAGCAACTTTGCCATCCAGGCGGGCCACATTTTCAAACCGCATATTCTGTCCTTCGCACGAAAGGCCCGACCCCGGGCCGTGGAGATCGCATGAGGTTACTCGGGTCAACGCCATTCACAGAGCGGCAGGGCCGGTACGCCACCGCGAAACACCGTGAGGCCGGGCCCTGCGGAAGAGACAGAGGCTCAGACGTCGAGGAAGCGGCTCACGGCCAGACCCGAGCCGACAGCACCGACGACGGCGCCCACGACGAGCATGAACACACCGGTCCCGATGATCTGCGACGACGAGACCGAAACCTGTTTCAGCAATGGAATCGAACCGTGGCGAATCGCCGATTGGGCCCACCGGGCACCGATGGCCACCAGGCCGAACCCGACCGCGGCACCCATGAGTCCCTGCAGCATTCCTTCCACCATGAACGGCAACCGAATGAAACCGTTGGTCGCCCCGACGAGCTTCATGACCGCCACCTCGCGTCGACGCGCCGAGATCGCCATCCGGATCGTGTTGAGAATGAGGATCACGGCAGAAATCAGCAGCACCGCGGCTACGCCGAGCACCACGAGCTGAATCTTCTGCGCGACACTCAGAATCAATTTCACGGTCTTTGCATAAACGACTGTGTCGACACCGGCACGTGATTCGAAACGCTTCCCGATCGCCTCAAGTTGCTCGGCATCCACGGGTTTGAATCGGTACTGCACCGGAGCGTCTTCCGGCTTCTGAAACGCCGCAGCCGTAACCGGGTCGTTCTGGAAGAACTTCTTGATCTCTGCGAAGGACTCTTCACGGGTGATGAGCGTGACCTTCCCCTTGCCTTTTTGGAGGATCTGCGGATTTGTCCGCAGATCCCGGCCCACCGCGTCGACTTGCTCTTGCGTGGCGTCGGGCTTCATCATGAGCGTGATCTCGAAGCCACCCTTGAATAACACCGTCGCGTTGTCGACGCCGGCCCGGAACAGCAACGCTGCACCGGCCAACGCCAAGGAAATGATCACGGTCAACAGGGCCGCAGCCGTCATGAGGAAGTTGCGTCGCAGATTGTTGACACTCTCCCTGACGACGTAGGACACCTTGATCGCCATCAGTCGAGTGTCCCGTAAACGCCGCGCACCTGGTCGCGCACCAGGGAGCCGCGGTCAAGTTCGATCACCCGACGACGCATGGAGTCGACAATTCCCTGATCGTGGGTCGCCATCACCACGGTGGTCCCGGTCTTGTTGATGCGGTCCAGGAGGCGCATAATGCCGACGCTCGTGTTGGGGTCGAGGTTGCCTGTGGGTTCGTCGGCGAGGAGGATAAGCGGACGGTTCACGAACGCCCGGGCGATCGAAACCCGCTGCTGCTCCCCACCCGAGAGTTCGGTGGGCAGATTGTCGGCCTTCTTCGTGAGGCCGACCAACTCAAGGATCTGCGGCACTTGCGACTCGATGACGCTCTTCGGTCGGCCTATGACCTCAAGTGCGAACGCCACGTTGTCGTAGACCGACTTGTTGGGAAGCAACTTGAAATCCTGGAAAATGCAGCCGATGTTGCGACGGAGGAAGGGGATCTTGTGGTGCGCGATCTCGCCCATATTCTTGCCGGCCACCCAGATCGTGCCTTCAGTCGGCTGTTCTTCCTTCAGCAGCAACTTCATAAATGTCGACTTGCCCGAACCGGAAGATCCGACCAGAAACACGAATTCGCCCTTCGATATCTCCGCGGAGATATTGCGAAGCGCTACGGTCCGATTCTTGTATTCCTTGGTGACGTTTTCGAGACGGATCATGGGTACCTGGCGAGAACGAACTACAGCATCGGACCCCGCCGCCAAACGCTAGCAGCGATGCCCCGATCATCAGGTGCACCCGCTCCAGTTGCGCGACACGCGACGAGATCGCGTCGGACCCGTAACCGGCTGACAACACAACCTCCGCCCGTCAGTCGGCACCGATCGGAACCGGTCGGGCACCTACGAGCCGCTATCAGGTTGGGCACGTGTATCCGAACGCCCGGAGCGTCACCGTGTACGGCTTTCCTCCCGACGCGTCCGTGTTGGGCCACTCCGTGCCACGAAGGTCGAACCGCCCAAAGGACCGTGTGTCGTAGGTGCCCCATGCTCCGCGCAGACACGAAGGCAGGGAAACGATGTGGGGCTGCCCCGCGTTGGCGGCGACGAAACGATGGGCGGGCTCTCCGGGACCCGGGGAGGCCAACACAAACCAGTACTTCGGCGCCCTGAGTACGGTGTCGCGAACGCGCTCGGGGCCCGAGCGGTCGAGACCCGAGAACGAGGCGACGACGATCGCGTCGTCGGGAAAGGTGGGAAGTTGCACCGCTGCACCGAGCCGAGCCCTGATCGTGGTGACCGCGGTCGAGTCAGGCGAACAGGCCACATCGTTGCGTCGCTCGAACACCTGCCAGTCACCGGCCAGAACCTTTGGACGGAAGTGGCAGACGAACGCCAACTGCGCAGCCGGCGATTCAAAGCGGGCCATCCGATGATCGACCCGCAGCCCACCTCGAAACAGCACGATTCCTGGACCTTTCGACGAAGCGAGCGCTGCAGCATTCAAGTTGTCGAGCCTTGGCGTGTAGGCCGAGTACGACTGAAACACGGGCAGCGGCCTCCATCTCACCTCCGGGAAGATCCATGCAACCGATGTTTCGGTGGGTTCGATGTGCACCGTGGACCCGCTGAGGGCAGCACGAACCTCGGGCGGCATCTCCAACTGCGGCGGAAGAAGCGACCGTTGACGGGTCACCACCGCCTCCCGGTCCTTCGACGAGACCGCCAACTTCGCCACGGACCGCCAACTTGAGGTGTCGGGCCTGGGCGTACGAACCAGATCGGCCGCGGTCCGACCGCACACGATGGCACCTGCGAGAGCGACGAGCACCGGCAACATACGCGCCCGAGATGACAACGTCTTGTGGGCTGCTCGGGCTGTTCGGGCTCGGGCTGCGCTAGCGCACCGTGTGTCTCCAGTGTGTCCGACCTCGTTGCCGTTAGAGCTGTCGGAGCTGTCGGAGCGCCGGTAACGCGCCATGCCGGCCGCAGTGATCAGGGTCAGCGAGGCCGACACGTAAAGGCGCTGAAGGTGACCGTCGTCGTATCGCGTAAAGCTCTGTTTTGCGTACGCGGCAAACGCGAACATGCTAAGTGTCCATACAACTAGCGTGGTTCGCCAACGGCCGGCTACCAACACGCACAGAGCGCTGACGACAACCACGGCGACAATCGCGATAATCGACTCGTGAGGCGAAACCGACAGCGGTGAGTCGGACACCATCGCGGACTCGTAGCCGCGGAACACCTGCCAACTCGTGCTCGTCCAGGCCCAGATATCTCCGACGCGCTGTCCAAGCACCACCCACCACGCGACAAGGGAACCGAGAAGACCCGCTCCCACCACCAGCGCCGATCGAAGCACCGCGGCGATTGATCGATGAAGAAGAAATCCCTCGGCCACCACGAAACCCCCAATGAAGAGTGCGCACAGGAGACCCGTGTCGAATTTCGTCAGCGCGGTGGTTGCGACAGTCCACCCGCACCCCAGCAACATCCACCACGGAATCGGGTGATCACGGGTCGCAAGGGCATCGAGGAGGCCGAAGATCAGGAGGAGAACGGGTACCAGTACCGTCTCGGCTCCGCCGGACGATCCGCCGACAATCGCCCACTGGAGAAACCAGGTCAGCGCAAACGCAAACGGCCACCACACGACGCGAAGCAACGTCCGCGAAACGAGCCAACCCAACAGCAACGAAAGCCCGAACCGCACAACCATCGCCACGACCCCCAACCGGGGAACCGACAAACCCGGTGACGCAAGAAATCCAAGGGGACCGAACGTGAACACCACGTCTTTACCGAAGCGAAGATGACGCGCTGTCGCCATATTGAGCGCAATCGACCACGACGGATCCGTACCGGTACCCACGTAGGGTTGAAGCGTTGGCATGACCAACAACCCGGTCAGACCAACCAGAACCGGAACGATCCGACTCCACCACGACGCGGCCGCAAACACCGGTACGCGAAACGCCCGCCATCGCAGGATCGCCCCGCGCAGAGGCGACGCGGACAACTCGCGGGGACCGTCTTCGGCTGGATCCGACGACACAACCTGAGACCGGGACCGCCGAAGACGAGACATCAACGACCGTTCCAGCGACATGGCTACGGCGCGACGGGGGTTCGACGCCAGCGGAGCCACGCCTCCATGAACGGATCAAGGTCGCCATCGAGCACCGCGTCGACCTTCGCCGTTTCCTGGAGCGTACGGAGGTCTTTCACCATTTGATACGGGGCGAGAACATAGGAGCGGATCTGGTTCCCCCACGCCGCGTCCTTCTGCGGCCCGGAGATCGCCGCGACCTCAGCCGAGCGCTCCTCGCGGGCCCGGTCGGCCAACTTGGCGACGAGCACCTGCATGGCGCGGGCGCGGTTCTGAATCTGACTCCGTTCGTTCTGGCAACTGACCACGACTCCTGTCGGAAGGTGCGTGATGCGCACCGCGGAGTCGGTCGTGTTGATGTGCTGGCCGCCGGCACCGGTGGCCCGATAGGTGTCGATCCGAAGATCCTTTTCGTCGACCACAACATCGGGAATCTCCTCCATGAACGGCGCAAGGGTGAATGCCGCGAACGACGTCTGGCGACGTCCCTGATTGTCGAACGGCGAGATACGCACGAGCCGGTGAATACCGCGCTCCGCCGCCAGCAATCCATACGCGTACCTACCTTTAATGATGAAGGTCGCACTCATGATGCCGGCCTCTCCACCCTCGGTGAG
>JANMZO010000022.1:0-77450 GCA_031383405.1 Acidimicrobiia bacterium
CGGGGCGTCGGGCTTGGCCGGCCTCGACTACCGTCTAAGGCTTATGTTTCGGAAGCTCAAAGGAATGCGCGACCTGCAGGCGCCCGACACCGACCGGTGGCGGGCTCTCGTTGAGGTGTACGCCGAACATGTCGCCCGCGCCGGTTATCTCGAAGTTGTTCCCCCGGTTCTCGAAGAACTCGGCGTGTTTCTCCGCATGGGTGAATCAACCGACGTGGTTACCAAGGAGATGTACGACTTCACCGACAAAGATGGCGAGCGGATCGCCATGCGGCCGGAGTTCACCGCCGGGCTGATGCGCGTGTTCCTGCAGAACCGACCGCAGACGCTCCCGTGGAAGGTCTGGGCCTGGGGCCCGACATTTCGTCATGAGAAGCCGCAGGGCGGGCGTTTCCGACAATTCATGCAACTCGATGCCGAATGTGTCGGTTCCAACGATCCCGACATCGACGTCGAAATGATCGCCCTCGCAAACGACTTCTTTCGTGCGCTGGGACTGCGCAGGTTCACCGTGAAGGTCAACTCGCTCGGCGACGAGACCTGCCGCCCCGCGTACTTCGATGCGTTGCGAACGCACTTCGAGGCCAATCTCGATGCACTGACCGCAGAATCGCGTACAACGCTCGCGATCAATCCGCTTCGCGTGCTCGACTCCAAGCGGCAGCCGGATCTTGCGGTCATCGAAGCGGCACCTCGCATGATCGACTACTTGAGCGAGGAGACCGGTGCCCACTTTGCCCGTGTGCTCTCGGGCCTTGACCGGATCGGCGTGGCCTACGCGGTTGTGCCGCGACTGGTTCGCGGACTCGACTACTACACACACACGTTGTTCGAGTTCGCCTCAGATGCGCTTGACACGTCGCAGAACGCAATTGGCGGCGGTGGTCACTACAACAATCTGATCGAGCAACTTGGCGGCCCTTCGGTTCCCGGTGTCGGTTTCGCGCTCGGCATCGACCGGATACTCATGGCCTGTGATGCCGAGGGAGTCTTCGGCGCCCCCCGCACATCGGTCGACGTCTTCGTAATAGACACGACCGGCGGTTCCGAGGCGCTGTCGTTGTGCACGGAGCTGCGCCGAGCCGGGGTGAAGGCCGACCGATCCTTCGACGGCAAGAGCATGAAATCGCAATTCAAAGATGCGGACCGAAGCGGTGCTGCGATCGCCCTGGTCGTTGGCACCGACGAGTTGGCCGCCGGAACGGTTCTGGTGCGTGACCTCCGCGGCGAGGAGCGCATGCAGCACGCGGTGGCCCGGGGCGACGTCGTCGCTGCAGTAGTCGCTGCACTCGTCGACAGGGTCAGCTGGTAGAGCTAGCCCGGTCGGTCGGTCGGTCGTTGTCCGACGTTTGGATGTTTGTGCCCGCTGGGTGGGTGTTTGTATCCGAACGTTGGGGAAGGGGTTTTCAGGTTTGCAGGTTTGGAGGTTGTCACACCGTGTTTGGAACTATCGGGTGCATGGATACTGAGCTCTTGAAGCTGGCTAAACATCATGATGGCGTCCTTCTCAGGGCTGAGGCATTGGCCGCGGGATATTCGTCTTCAGCGGTGACACGACGTATTGACGACGGTTTTCTCGTGCCGGTATTTCCGGGCGGTGGAGCCTATGTGCTCGGGTCGACCATGATCGAACGTCGCCATCGAATCATCGCGGCAACTCTGTTGACTCCAGGGGCCGCGGCCGACGCTGAAGACGCCGCCGTGTTGCTCGGGCTGATTCCGAATGGCACGAGCCCAGCAGATCGGTTGCGAAATGAACTCGAGCCCGTCCGGATCGCTGTTCCCACCCCGACCCGCGTGTTCTCCAAAGGGATTTTGGTACGACGCCAACTTCACCGCACGGAACTGGATCTGAACCGCCGGTTCGGCATCGACGTGCTCAGCCCCGAGCGGCTCGTTCTCGACATGGCCGGGCGCTGGCCCGCAGCACGGGTTGCGTACATTCTCGATGCCGGGCTCGCTGCCGGCACCCTGGATCTCGACACGGCGCTTCGCCGGCACTTGCAGTTGCACCGCCGGGGGCGAAAGGGCGTGCGGGTCGTCGACGCGTTGTTCGAGCGACGACTGGGAGGAACGCAGATTCACGCCACCAAGTTGGAGCGTCGGACTCGGGAAGTCATTACCGCTGCTGGGTTTCCGGAACCGGTTAGTCAGTTCCGGGTCGAGTTGCCCGGGGGTCGCTTCCGCTACATCGACCTCGCCTATCCGTGGGTTCGAATCGCGATCGAAGTCGACGGGTTTCGCTGGCACTCGTCGCGGACCGACTGGGCTGCGGACCAGGTGCGCAACAATGAGCTGGTCGGGCTCGGTTGGTTGATTCTGCGAGTGACCGACGAAACCCTGGCCAACCCCGCTGCGTTCCTTGGCCAGTTACATCTGCTGGTGAACCGGGCGGCCTAATTCGCGAGGTTTGGATGTTCTTGCCCGCTGAGCGGATAAATGTATCCAAACGTCGGGTTTATGCCGCCGGTCCCAACCGGCGGAATGTGCACGGGGACGGGAAGGGGTCTAAGTAGAATCATCGCCTTATGACTTCTCGACCTGACCGTGCCCGTGGACTTCGGAGCGACTATTGCGGAGACCTGCGCCTGAGTGATGTCGGCCGCGAAGTGACGCTGTGCGGTTGGGTGGCGACGCGGCGCGAACACGGTGAGCACCTGGCGTTCATCGACGTGCGCGACCGTACGGGTCTGCTTCAATGTGTCGTCGATGGTGCCGCTGACCTGCGCAATGAGTACGTTGTGCGGGTCTCGGGCACCGTCACGGCCCGTACGGCCGAGACCATCAACTCGGGACTCGCGACCGGGGAAATCGAACTGAAAAACTGTACGGTCGAAGTCCTCAACATCGCGGAACCGCCGATGTTCCCGCTCAACGACCGTGACGGCGGCCCGAAGGTCGACGAGAACCTTCGCCTCAAGCACCGTTACCTCGACCTGCGCCGTGAGCGTATGCAGCGCAACCTTAAAATCCGCTCCAAGGTCAACCGGGCCATCCGTCTGAGCATGGACGATCAGGGCTTCACCGAGGTCGAAACCCCGATGCTGATGCCGTCGACGCCGGAGGGTGCCCGTGAGTTTGTCGTCCCGAGCCGCCTGACCCCGGGTAGTTTCTACGCGCTCCCGCAGAGTCCCCAGCTGTTCAAGCAACTCCTTATGGTGGCGGGCACCGACCGCTACTTCCAGATCGCACGTTGTATGCGTGACGAAGACCTCCGCGCCGACCGCCAGTTCGAGTTCACCCAGCTCGACGCCGAGATGAGCTTCGTTTCGCAGGAAGATGTGCAGGAGTGCATCTCCGAGGCCGTTCTGGCGGCGACGGAAGCCGTAACCGGTTCGCGGCCAATGGATGTCATTCCCCGCATGACGTGGCAGCAGGCGATGGAGGACTACGGCTCCGACAAGCCCGACGTGCGCTTCGACATGAAGCTCGTCGAGCTGACTCCGATTTTCGTAACAACCGAGGCCCGCGTATTCCAGTCCGAATGCGTGAAAGGTCTTCGCCTGCCCGGCGGTGCCGATCTCACCCGTAACCGGATCGACCAGCTGACCGATCTGGCGAAGAACTGGGGGGCCAAGGGCCTGGCGTGGTTCAAGGTCAAAGAGGGAGGCGAAGTCGACGGTCCGGTGGCCAAGTTCATGGCCCCCGACGAACTGGCTGCCGTGCTGAAGGCGATGTCGGCTGAACCTGGGGACCTCCTGTTCTTCCAGTCGGCCGACCGCGACACCGCCCGCACGATCCTCGGCGCGCTACGTCTCGAACTCGGCAAGCCACCGATCAACGAAGGTCTGTCGTTTCTGTGGATTGTGGACTTTCCGATGTTTCACGGAACCTCGGATGCCGGCAATCCCATACCGGCCCATCACGCGTTCACGCACCCGCACGTCGACGACACCGAAAGGCTCGAATCCGAGCCGTTCTCGGTCCGCGCCCAGGCCTATGACCTCACGCTCAACGGCTGGGAACTCGGCTCGGGTTCGATCCGGATCCACAAGCCCGAATTGCAGCAGCGCATCTTCTCACTGCTCGGTATTGCGCCGGAGGAAGCACAGAAGCGCTTCGGGTTCTTCCTCAACCCGTTCAAGTACGGCGCTCCGCCGCATGGCGGATTCGCGTTCGGTATCGACCGTCTCACCGCAATCCTGGCCGGCGAGGAGAACATCCGCGAGGTCATCGCGTTCCCGAAGACGCAGTCGGGGCTTGATCCGATGACCGGCGCGCCAACAACGATCGTCGACAAGCACATGACCGAGCTCGGCCTGCGGCTGCTTCCGCCCAAGGCCTAGAAGCATGACGGGCGCGCTTCCGCTCGATCTCGACGGGGTCCCTTCGAGGTTGGCCCAACAGATGGCGTTCCTCGTCGAGATCGATCAACTGAAGAGCGTGCTCCGTCAGACACCTATCGCTGACGGTTCCCGCCGGGAGAACACGGCGGAGCACTCCTGGCAGTTGGCCATGGCAGGCATGCTGCTTACCGAACACGCGAATGAACCGGTCGACTCTTCCCACGTCGTGCACCTCCTGCTGGTGCACGATCTGGTCGAGATCTACGCGGGCGACACGTTCATCTACGCGAGCAACGACCCGGCCGTGGCGGCTGAGCAGGAAGCGAACGAGCAGGCGGCGGCGGACCGTCTCTTCGATGGGCTACCCGAGGACCAGGGAATCCGGCTCCGGGCACTGTGGGACGAGTTCGAGTCGAAGGCCACGCCCGAGTCGCGCTTTGCCAAGTCGATCGATCGCCTTATGCCGATGCTGCTCAACTATGTTGCCGGCGGTGGCTCATGGAAGGTGCATGCCATCACGGCTGACAAGACCCATCGGTTGATCGACGCACAGATGCCAAGGGGTTCGGTGGCCCTTGCGAACTACGGTCACGAACTGGTGAACCGAGCAGTCGCCGAAGGCATTCTGTTGCCACCGGCAGATATATAGGTACGCATATTAGTTCGGGCAGTGACGTTTCAATATTTCGAACCCTTGCCGACGGTACGTGTGTCGGACGACCGTGCCCGAAACAGTATTGCTGCGCTACCGCGACACAATCCGTGGACATATCGTGAGACAGTGGAGGCATGTGCACTCCAGCGATCGTTCTCGGTGCGCACCGCCCCTGCATCCCGACGCTGCTGGGATCCAGGAGTCAAAAGGTCCTCGGTCACTGGTAACCAATGTCTTCGGGCACTGGTGATGTTGCGTCGCCAGGTGCATTCTCAATACGGGTGGCGCGCTTCAGCTCAACCTGTGGACCCGACCAGGTCCATCCTTCCGATGGTCCCCCGATCCTCGTGAACGATGATTTTTCGATTCTTCGTGAACTATTTCGTCCTGTTCGTCCGTAGCGGTCCCGGTGTCCCGGGCTTCCCGACACGATCCTGACACGATCCGGACACGATCCTGACGCAGACCGTGCCGGTCCCCTGACCGGTTGGCCAACGAACGGCCGCTTCACCAATGGACGGATGCCGGACGACCCGATTTCCAACCGTCGGATCGCCGTCCGCAGGTTTGATGCTCCGTCGAATCGGGTACATCCAACGTGCCGGACCCGCCCGCCCCAAGGTCCCGGGCGAAATCAGACCGTGACCTCTACCGAGGATTTCTACGGAACCACCCGGCAGGTCGCCAAGGCGTCCTGCCCCGGCTCCGTGCCGACAACCAAAGGAGAACCAATGCAGACATTGCATCCAACGCATGCCTCGACTGTTCTGGTCGGAACCTATCCCCCCACGGAGTGTGGGCTCGCCACGTTCACCCGCTCCACCGCCACCGCAATATCCGACGGTCGACGGGTGGGTGTCATCGAGTTGGTGTATTCACCGAGGGGCAGCCTTGCATCGATGGTCTGTGGCACCTGGACCCGGGGAGACGCACGGTCGATGATGAAGGCGGTCGACGTCATCAACTCGTACGACTCGGTAATTATTCAACACGAGTTCGGCATCTTCGGCGGCGTCGACGGACGGGAAGTCCTTGATCTCGTGGCAGCGGTCGATGTTGCGATCATGACGGTATTCCACACCGTGCCGGAACGGCCGACCAGTAGCCAACGCGAGATTCTCGAGCGGTTGTACGAAGCGAGCGATTCAGTAATCACCCTCACGGAAACGGCCCGGCGGCGCCTCATCCGGACGACATCGATCGATGGCGCTCGAGTCGTCGTCATTCCGCACGGAGCCCATGAGATCCCTGCGATGCGGATAAAGATCAACGCGAACCCTGTCATTCTCACGTGGGGGCTACTTGGGCCGGGAAAGGGCATCGAGCATGTGATAGACGCGCTCGCCCTGCTTGGCGACGTTCACCCAAGCCCGCACTACTGGATTGTCGGCGAGACCCATCCGAAGGTGTTCGCATCGAGTGGCGAGGCGTACCGCGAGTCACTCAAGCAGCGTGCAGCGCGAGCGGGCGTCGGTCGCTACGTGAGGTTTTTCGACGGATACCGCGACCTGGCCGGATTACAGGCGCTCGTCTCGCAGGCCGACGTGGTCGCGCTTCCGTATGACTCCCGCGAACAGGTCACCTCCGGTGTGCTCGTCGAAGCGATCGCGGCCGGACTCCCGGTGGTGGCAACCGATTTTCCTCACGCCCGTGAGCTTCTCGCTGAAGGTTGTGGCCTGGTCGTGCCCCAGGAAAACGCTGAGGCGATGGCCAACGCTCTCCGGCGCATTCTGCTCGACGACGTATTCCGCTCCGAGCTCGTAGCCGCAGCGCGGCGTATCGGGCCGTCGATGTACTGGCCCGAAGTTGGCCGCTCGTTCGGGCGGCTCGTGGATCGATGCGTGAAGGCTCGGGCGGCGTCACGTACCGAGTCTGAGATGGCTTCCGCGTGAGTTCCAAACGGAGCGTCTCCTGGCCGCCGACGATGGACGTCACTCGCGACGCCAAGCATCCGACGCTCATCGTGAGCGGCGCGCTGGCCCGGGAACTCTCGAAACCGGTGGACCTTTCTCACGTACAGCGCCTCTGCGATGATACCGGAATTCTCGAACACGCCGAGGGAGCGATACCTCGGCGCGAACACGGCTACTGCACGGATGACGTTTCACGTCAGTTGCTCGTGGCCTGTCTGTATCCCAACGATCCCCGTGCCGAAGAAATCGCAGAGCAGGGTCTTGCGTTTGTGCGGCACGCCGCGCTTGCCGAAGGCCATTTTCGCTCAAGAATGAACTATGCGCGCATATGGATGGACGAAGGCGACTCGGACGACGCGAGTGGTCGGGCGATCTGGAGCCTCGGTGTTGCCGTGCAGCGTGCACCATGGCCACACGTGAGAGATGCCGCCCTGTCGCTGTTCGAGACAACAATTTCGTTTGTGTCGCCGCATTGGCATTCGAAAGCATTCGCAGCACTCGGTGCCTCGGCCGTTCTGACCGCTTCGCCACAAAACCGCGCGGCCCGTGCCTTCGCCGAGCGGTTGGCCGTCGAGCTTCCACGGCAGAGGAAGCAGATATGGTCGGTCGATGAAGCGCCCAGCCAGAAGCATCTTTGGCTCTGGCCGGAAGCGCGCATGACCTACTCGTCGGCGGTGCTGCCTGACGCGCTCCTGGCTCTGTCCGACGTGCATCCCCAACTGCTCGATGAGGGCCTCACGTTGTTGCAATGGTTGGTTGATCGGATGATCCGCAACGGCTTCAGCCCGGTCCCCGTGGATGGATTGGGTCCGAACGATTTGCGCCCCGGGTTCGATCAGCAACCTATCGAAGCGCAGGCGTTCGCGGGGGCATGCTGGCGGGCGTGGACACTCACCGGCGATCCAAGGTGGCTTGAACCCGTCGTGCTAGCAGCCGCATGGTTCGTCGGAGCGAACGACGCACACACCTACATGATCGATCGACGCACGAACGGTTGCTTCGACGGTCTGATGAGCTACGGGCGAAACGCCAACCAGGGAGCCGAATCGACGCTCGCCATGTTGCACACCATGGCCATACTCCGCCGCGGAGTCGACGAAGGAGCAATCATTCTCCGGCACGTCGAAGGTAAAAAAACGCACGATCCTCAGTCCGCGACGATCAGCGACGGAGCAACCGGATCGCCGAGCCTGGCGTTACAGATGGAGATCGTATGAGCCCCACGTGTCCTCCCGAGATCTTCACCCGATTCCAGGGTAATCCGATCATCACCTCCGCTGACTTTCCGTTCACGGTGAACTCGGTATTCAATCCCGCTGTCACCGTGTTCGACAACGAAACGTTACTGCTTTGCCGGGTCGAACACCGTACGGGACTGTCGGCTCTGGTTGTCGCAAGAAGCAAAGACGGGCTGACCGACTGGATCATCGAACCGGATCGATGCATGCAACCAATGCTTGAAACCCAGGAGGAAGCCTGGGGTATCGAAGATCCGCGAATCACGAAGTGCGAGGACGACTACTACATCACCTACACCGGATTTTCGACGTCCGGGCCGCTCGTGTGCCTCGCATCGACCCGCGATTTTCGGACCTTCACCCGGCTTGGTGTTCTGTCGTCGCCGGAAGACAAGGACGCTGCGCTCTTTCCGACCCGCTTCGACGGCCAATGGATGCTTCTCCATCGACCGGTTCCGAGATCCGAAAGGATGGGCGCGCACATCTGGGTTTCGACGAGTCCCGACCTCCAGCACTGGGGCAATCCGCGGATACTGTTCGAAGCCCGCAGCGGAGGATGGTGGGATTCGCACAAGATCGGCCTCGGGCCGCCTCCGATGGAAACAGCCAAAGGTTGGCTCATCTGTTATCACGGCGTGAGAACAACCGCCGCGGGCAGCCTGTACCGACTTGGTCTGGCCCTGCTGGATCTGGCCGATCCCACAAAGGTCCTCGCTCGCAGTAACGAGTGGGTCTTCGGTCCTTCGGCTCCGTATGAGATTGCCGGCGATGTCCCCGGTGTGGTGTTTCCGTGTGGTTGGTTGTTGATGCCCGATGGAGACACGGTCCGGATGTATTACGGGGCGGCCGACACCACGATCGCCGTGGCCGAAGCGAGCCTCGCCGACCTTCTCGATCACGTCGAACACCACGACGGTGGCCTCCGGCTATGGGAGTAATGCTCACTGAACGCGACGAAAGCTGAATCCGGCCGACCGTCGGTCGAGCGATGGTCGGAACCCGGGTGGTTTCCACCCAACGATCGTTCCGTATGTGGACGTTGAGCCGAAAGGCCTATTACCGATACGTCTCAGGTGACCGATGATCCGCGAGGTAACTCGCGGTACAACGGTACTGTTGCAGCGCGTGCCTATTCGGCAAGCCCCTACTTCCCCGAGACGTTCCCATGAAACTCAACACCGGTGTGATCACATCGCGTCCATCGTTCCCGAACGGGACCATTCCCGCGGCGGACAGGGAAACGCTTACAGCGCTGGACGCTCCTTCCGCCCAAACGGCGTCGACTGCCGCAAAGGCAGTTCAGGCAGTTCAGGCAGTTCAGGCATCGCGCGTCCGCAAAGAACCGATCATCGCCGCCGGCAGCGTTCCCGGCTACGGGGCGGTGTTCAACGCCGGGGTGATCGAGCACAACGGTGAATATCACCTGTTTGCCCGCGGGATACGAGATGGCTATTTTCGCAACGAGGGGGAAGGTGCCCGCTTCCTCAACTACGTGAGCGACGTGCTCGTGTTCGTTTCCGACGACGGGGTTGATTACCGATTTCAACAAGTGCTCGCGAGGAGCAGCGACGACTGGATCCACGCGGTCGAGGACCCACGCGTGCAATGGGTGCACAGTCGCGGAACCAAGCACGCGGTAATGACCTACACCCACCTTTCGCATCCATCGACCGGGAACCCGTGGCGTGTGGGCGCGCTCCGACTCGACTTCGACGGGGACCGTTTCGCTCTCGACGAAAGCTCTGCACGTGTGCTTGGGCCCGAGGGAGTGCACGACAAAGATGCCGTGGTGTTCAACTTGGGCAACGGCAAGGTGGCTCTCATCCACCGGGTTCACCCCAACATCCAGGTTGCGGTTTTCGATGACCTGGAACACCTGTGGTCGGCCGACGCCGCGTATTGGGATGCCCACATGCGTGACCTGGATCAGCACACGATCATCGCTTCGTCCGTGCACGTGAGTGGGGTCGGCGCAGGAGCGCCTCCGGTCGAGACCGACGAAGGGCTCCTGCTCTTCTACCACGAGCGGTTGATTACGGGCACCTACACGATGAACGTGGCGCTGCTTGATCCCGATACGGCCAAGGTGCGAGCGGTGCTTCCATATCCGATTCTGGTCCCGGAACTACCGTGGGAACTCGAAGGCGACGTCAACGACGTTGTCTTTGTCGGGGGAGCGGTGGTCCGGACCGACGGCAACATCTATCTCACGTACGGCGCTGCTGACCGTTGCGTTGGGGCCGCAATCGTCGGGACCCGGGCTCTGCTCGATGCGCTCGCTGCGGTTTGAACAGAAACCGCCAAACCGTGTCGGTTTGTGTTCAAACCGGGTCGCGACCGGCGTGGCGGCTGAACGCGCCGCTCGTTACGCGATGAGGTTGTAGGCCAGGCACCAGAGCAACGCGGTGAGACTCAAACCGTTGTCGACGCGTCCGGCTGCGAGCTCATCCCGGAGTTTGGCGACCGGCACCCACTCGATCCGCTCGGCCTCGCTGGGGTCGGTCGGTTCGCCGACGTAGGACACGCCGGTCCCGAGGTACAACTCGAACCGGTGGTCACCAACCCCGTTGACCGGCGCGTATGAGCACAGGTGCGCCAGGGTGTCGACCTTCCAGCCGGTTTCCTCTTCGACTTCGCGTAACGCCGCGGCTTCGGGGGTTTCCCCGGGGTCAACTTTGCCGGCCGGGACCTCCCAGCCCCACGTGTTCGAGATGAACCGGTGCCGCCAGAGCAGGAGAATGCCACGCTCAGGGTCGAACACCACGACGCCCGACGCGGGTGCCGACGTGCGAACGACGTGATGTTCGAAGCGTTTGGCCGGGTGGCCGGGCCCGCAATCGGGGATCTCCACATCGACGAGCGACAGGGTCACCCACTCGCTTTCGTAGAGATTCCGTTCTCCGTGCACAGTCCAACGCATGGCGCCAATGTAGAGGCTGGGGGTCCCGGGCATGACCGGCACACCGTCGACCGGCGCGCGTGCGAGGCTGGCAACGTGTCAACGATTGCCGGACTTCACGCCGAGCCAACCCGCCGTAAGATGGCGACCGCCGTGATCCTCGGGGCGTCTACCCATGCGGAGACCATTGCCCTTACCGAACCCTTCGGCCCGAAATCGAGTGCCTCATGACCGATGACCTGTTCAGCGCTGCGATGGTCGAGCGCCTCCAGCGGGAGGCGCCGTTGGCTGCACGCATGCGGCCGCGCACGCTCGACGATGTCGTTGGACAGGAGCACCTCCTCGACCGAGGTCGTCCTCTGCGTCGCCTGATCGAAGCTGACCGGTTGTCGAGCGTGATCCTGTGGGGCCCGCCCGGAACCGGCAAAACTACCCTCGCCTCGCTCATCGCGTCGGCAACGAGCAAGCGCTTCGTGTCGCAATCGGCGGTGACCGCGGGGGTGAAAGACGTCCGTGAGGCCGTGGAGTCCGCCCGTGACGAGCAGCGGATGAACCAACGCGGGACCATCTTCTTCCTGGACGAGATTCACCGCTTCAACCGGACCCAACAGGACGCGCTGCTTCCGAGCGTGGAAGACGGCACGTTGGTCCTGATCGGCGCGACGACCGAGAACCCAAGTTTTTCCGTCAACGGACCACTCCTGAGCCGGAGCACCCTTTTTAAGCTACGCGCGCATACGGAAGTATCGCTACGTACACTTATGGACCGCGCCCTCCTCCGTGAAGGGGGCGCAGCCGACGAAGACGCGGTCGCCCACCTCGTCAACATGGCCGACGGCGACGCCCGGTCGCTCCTAACCTCGCTCGAAGTGGCCATGGCTCTGGCTGATGATCCCGAACGCGGCGACGTTCGCAAGCTCATTACGCTGAACGACGCGGAGGCCGCGGTGGATGCCCGGGTGCTGCGCTACGGCCCCGACGAGCACTACGACATCATAAGTGCGTTCATCAAATCGATGCGGGGCAGCGACCCCGATGCCGCGCTCTATTGGCTGGCGCGCATGCTGACAGCCGGGGAGGATCCCCGCTTCATCTCTCGTCGTCTGGTGATCTTCGCCAGCGAAGACGTCGGGATGGCCGACCCGCTCGCTCTTGTCGTGGCCGAAGCGGCGGCCCGGGCGGTCGAGTTCATCGGTATGCCTGAAGCCCAGCTCAACCTGGCCCAGGCGACCGTGCACCTTTCGACGGCCCCCAAGTCGAACCGCACAGCGCTGGGCATCTGGAGCGCGATGGCCGACGTGAAGGAGCGCAGCGCCGGCGCCGTCCCGATCCATCTCCGTGACGCGCACTACGCCGGAGCGAAGAAGCTCGGGCACGGAAAGGGCTACCAGTATCCCCACGATGCCCCCGACGGGTGGGTCCAGCAGCAGTACCTACCCGATGACCTCATCGATCGGCGCTACTACGAACCGTCGGCGCACGGCCACGAAGGGCGTGTCGCCGAGCGAATGCGGAACCGCGACCAACTTCCTTAAGAAGGGTCATGACCTCAGCGTTGACGGCAGAAACCACGCGGCCGACCGCCGCCGCCTACGCTTTTACCTGTATGAGTCTCGTTACCTGGATGGCGATGGCCGGAGTACTGGTACTGGCCGTGGCCCTGGTCGTGCTGTTCAGGGCCGTTTCCGTGCTGGGTCAAGCCATCGACAACCTGACCAGAGAAGTGTCCCAGCTCCGCGATCAGACGCTTCCCGCGCTCCACGAGGCCAGGCGGGCTCTGAAAAGCGTCGAAGGTCAGGCGGCCAAGGCGGATGCGCTACTCGACGTGGCCACTTCGCTGACGGCAACGGCCGACAATGCGTCGAAGCTTGCCCATCGTCTGGTGACCAACCCGTTCATAAAAGTGTTTGCGTTCTTCGCCGGCACCAGGCGGGCTGCGTCGAAGCTGCGCGACAACGGCTGAACCGCTGCGGGCACGCACCGGCCCGACACACGGCGCTGAGAAATGTGGACATGAACGGTTGGCCGCAGGTTTGTGTCCACGTTTCGACATGTATGTGGTGCGAAATGTGGACATGACCGGTTGGCCGCAGGTTTGTGTCCACGTTTCGACATGTATGTGGTGCGACCACCGGAACTCGCCGACTCGGCGCAAGACGCGACGTGTGGTGCGTGAGATGCCACACTGGTGGGGTGATCAAGCGAATCGTCTGGTGGACCGCCGGAGCGCTGATGGGCGCAGGGGGTTCGACCTATCTGCAAATCAAGTTCCGCAAGGCGGTCCAGGCCAAGGTGGCGAAGTATGCCCCGCCGAACATGGTCGCTGTGGCGGCCGACAGGGCCAAAGGCTTCAGGTCACGGGTGGGCTCCGCCGTTTCGGAGGGAAGATCGGCGATGGTCCAACGGGAGACTGAACTGCGCAACCGGGTCGCAACCCGCTCCGCTGCCGCGAAGCGCCCGAGATAAACCCCGCTCCGAAGGACCGGGGACGGCCGGTAGGCTGGCACCACCATGTCTTCGACCCTGCCAGCGAACACCGCTCCACTGCACAACCCGGCTCCACCGAAGTCCTCCGACGAGGTCAGACGCTCCTTTCTGGAGTACTTCATCGCGAACGGTCACACTGAGGTCGAGTCGGCCAGTTTGATCCCGCACGACCCGACGATTCTTTTCAACGTCGCTGGCATGGTGCCGTTCAAGAGCTACTTCACCGGCGACGAAACCGCCCCGTTCAAGCGGGCGGCCACGTCCCAGAAGTGCGCTCGTGCAGGTGGCAAGCACAACGACCTCGACGACGTCGGGCGCACCGCTCGCCACCTCGTGTTCTTCGAAATGCTCGGCAACTTCAGCTTCGGCGACTACTTCAAACGCGACGCAATCACCTTCGCGTGGGAGTTCGTGACGAAGGTGCTGCAGTTCGACCCGGCGAAGCTGTGGGTGACGGTGCACGAGTCCGACGACGAGGCGGAGCGCCTGTGGCAGGAACTCACGCCCATGCCCCTGCAACGCATCCAGCGGCTGGGCGACAAGGACAACTTCTGGCAGATGGGTCCCGTCGGACCCTGCGGTCCGTGCTCAGAGATCTTTTACGACCGCGGTCCGGAATACGGCCCCGAGGGCGGCCCACTCAACCCGGAGTCCGACGCCCGCTACATCGAGTTCTGGAATCTGGTCTTCATGCAGTTTGCGCAGGCCGAGGATGGATCCCGCACCCCGCTCCCGAAGCCGTCGATCGACACCGGTGCAGGTCTCGAGCGAATCCTGTGCCTGCTGCAGGGCGTCGAAGCTGTCTGGGAAACCGATCTTATGGCTCCGATCATCAACAGGGCCCGCGAGCTCACCGGAGCCACCTACATCGTCGGCGACTACAACGACCCAGACTCGTTCTCGCTGCGTGTCCTGGCCGAGCATGCCCGTTCGGGAGCGATGCTCATCTCCGACGACGTCTTTCCGTCAAACACCGGCCGCGGCTATGTGCTCGCCCGGATCCTTCGCCGGGCGATACGCCACGCCTACCGCCTCGGCGTCACGAAGCCGATACTCGGGGATCTGATGACCATCGCGATCGATGTCATGGGGGGTGCCTACCCGCGGGTGCTCGAGCGCAAGATGCACATTCTCAACGTCGTCAACCGTGAAGAGGAGGGGTTCCGTCGTACCCTGGAGCGGGGCTCGATACGGCTCGATGACGAGATCCGGTCGTTGGAACAAGACCAGGAGCTGAGCGGCGACACGGCCTTCGAGTTGCATGACACGTTCGGCTTCCAACTGGAACTTACCCGGGAGATTGCCGCGGAGCGCGGCGTCAACGTCGACGAAGTGCGCTTCAACGTGCTCATGACGGAGCAGCGCGACCGGGCGCGTGCGGCCCGAAAGGATTCGTCGACACCCGAGGAGTTGTCGAGGCTGTACCGCGAGATACAAGACGAAAACGGCACGACAACCTTCGTCGGCTACGAACACGACGAGGTTGTTGATGCCAAGGTCATCGGTGTCGTGGAGACTGACGGGGGGGTTGAGGTTTTCCTCAACCGCACACCGTTCTACGCTGAATCCGGTGGACAGATCGGCGACACCGGGACCATCGTCACCGCCACGGGCAAGTTGGAGGTGACCGACACCACGTATGCAGTTCCGGGCCTGGTCCGTCACGTGGGCACGCTGGTGAGCGGCGAGGTGGTAGTCGGTGACATCGCTCATGCTGCGATTGACGTGGCCAAACGTGACGCGACCCGTCGCAACCACACCGGAACCCACCTTCTGCACTGGGGTCTGAGGCAGGTGCTCGGCGATCACGTGAAGCAGGCCGGCTCGCTGGTCGGACCCGATCGTCTCCGGTTCGACTTCTCCCACTACGAGTCGGTGACGCCGGATCAGGTTCGGACGATCGAGGATCTTGTCAACGCGGCTGTGTTGGCCGGTACCGACACGTTGAATGCCGAAGTTACCAAGACCGAAGCGGAAGCGATGGGCGCTATTGCGTTCTTCGGCGACAAGTACGGTGAAAGAGTACGCGTACTCAGGGCTGGCCCGTCGTTGGAATTCTGCGGTGGAACCCACGTGCACAACATCGGTCAGATCGGCGCGGTGAAGATCACCGGCGAAAGCTCGATCGGCTCGAACCTTCGTCGCATTGAGGCCACGACCGGTTTGCGGACTCTGGAGCGGTTGCGCTCGGGCGAATCGATGTTGGCCGGTGCAGCCGGCATACTGCGCGTAAAACCCGACGAAGTGGCCGACCGTGTCGCTCGCCTGCTCGATGAGCGGAAGGTGCTCGAGAAGGAGATCGAGCAGCTGAAGCGGGCCGCCGCTGGGGCTGGAATCGGGTCGCTCATCGCGGGTGCGGTCAACGGGATTGTCGTGGCTCGGGTGGAAGATGCCGACCGGGATTCGCTGAAGGATCTCGCTCTGGCGATCCGCGACTCGGCCGGTATCCGGGGCGTGGTTCTCGGTTCGGCTCCCGCCTCGGGTGGCGTCGCATTGGTGAGTGCGGTTCGGAAAGACTCGGGTCTCCATGCCAGCGATCTGATCACCGAGGCGGCGAAGCTCGTGCAGGGGGGCGGCGGTAAGTCACCTGAGCTCGCCATCGCCGGAGGGCGGAAGCCCGAAGCTCTCGACGCCGCCCTTGCCGCGGCCCGTATCGCCGCCGGTATCTGACCGCCCATCGGCCGTGTGGGTGCACCTTTCGGCCCTCCCGGGAGAAAAGTGAACCCACACAACGGGTTCGCACGACTCACCGGTACTCTGGAGACATGCCCGGTCCAGTCCCACAGCATGGATTTGCCACGCGCTCGATCCACGCGGGAGCGAGGCCTGATCCGATTACCGGTTCGCGGGCCACGCCGATCCACCAGACCACCGCTTTCGTGTTCGAAGACGCGTCCGACGCGGCGACGCTTTTCGCGCTCCAGAAGTACGGTGACATCTACACGCGGCTGAGCAATCCGACGGTGGCTGTGTTCGAGGAACGAATGGCATCTCTCGAGGGTGGGATCGGGGCGGTGGCGACGTCGTCGGGGCAGGCGGCCGAGTTGCTGACCTTCGCAGCACTCGCCGGGTCCGGCGACCACATAGTGGCCAGCGCACATCTCTACGGCGGAACGCGTACGCTCCTCGAAAGCACCCTCGCCCGCTTCGGCGTCCAGACGACGTTCATTGCGAGCGACGATCCGGCGGCGTTCGCGGAAGCGGTCATGCCGAACACGAAGGCCCTCTATGCCGAGGTGGTTGCGAATCCGAGCGGCTCGGTCGCTGACCTTGAGGGACTCGCCGCTGTCGCCCACGCCAACGATGTTCCGCTTGTCGTCGATGCCACGTGCGCCACTCCGTACCTCTGTCGGCCGATCGAGTTCGGTGCCGACATCGTGGTGCACTCGGCTACGAAGTTTCTCGGTGGACACGGGACTTCGCTCGGCGGGGTGGTCATCGAAAGCGGCACGTTCCCCTGGGACAACGGCCGTTTCCCGCTGATGACCGCACCCACACCGTCCTATGGGGGCATTAGCTGGACGGGAAACTTCGGCGAGTACGGGTGGCTGACCCGTCTGCGCGCAGAACAATTGCGCGATACAGGTGCAACCCTGGCCCCGTTCAACGCGTTCCTGTTCCTGCAGGGTCTCGAAACGCTTCCGTTGCGCATGCGGGCGCATGTCGAAAACGCCCAGGCCGTCGCCCAGTTCCTCGACACCCATCCGCTGGTTTCCTGGGTCCGTTATGCGGGCTTATCAAACCACCCGCACCGGGAACGGGCCCGGAAGTATCTGCCGAAGGGGCCCGGAGCGGTACTTGCGTTCGGAGTGAAAGGCGGCCGCGAAGCCGGTAAGCGATTCATTGACGCCGTCGAGCTCTGCTCCCACGTTGCGAACATCGGCGACGCCCGCACGCTCGTGATCCATCCGGCTTCGACCACCCACGCGCAACTCGACAGCGCCGCGCTCGCTGCGGCGGGGGTGGAAGATGATCTGGTGAGGGTGAGCGTCGGGATCGAAGACGTCGATGACATCTGCGCCGATCTCCAGCAGGCACTTGTCAAGGCAGCACGATGAACTTCCCTCAAGCGTCACCTGCCGCCATCCTGAGTGTGCTCCGGTCAACGAAAACCGTGGCCCTGGTCGGGTCTTCGGCCAAGGCTTGGCGCGCATCGTATTTTGTCGCGACGTATCTACGGGCCGATGCCCGCGAATACACTGTGTGGTACGTGAACCCGGGAGTGACCGAAATCCTCGGACAGCGGGTGTATCCCTCGGTAGGCGATCTTCCCGGTGTGCCCGACCTGATCGATGTCTTCCGTAGCGCAGAAGACCTTCCGGCGGTGACCGACGAGGCGATACGCATCGGAGCCAAGAGCCTCTGGTTCCAGCTCGGACTCCGTTGCGATGGGGCCGCGATCCGAGCCGAAGCCGCCGGTCTGGCTGTCGTGCAGGACCGTTGTCTGAAGGTCGAGCACGCCCGTTACGGGGGCGGGCTGCACAAGGCCGGGTTCGACACGGGTGTGATCTCATCGCGCCGAGCCTTCAGGTGATTCCTACCCTGGGTTCCGGGTGTGGGTTCTGACCAAAAAACCGCACAGGGTTTGCGACGCGTCACGGCCGCGGAAGCGGCCGATCTACGATCGGTGTATGGCTCGAGCGCTCGGCATCGACCTCGGGAGCAAACGTATCGGCGTGGCCTCGAGTGACACCACCCGTACGCTCGCGAGTCCCGTGGCCGTGGTGCAGCGCCGGGGATCGCGAAGCGCTGACCACAAGGCGATCTCCGAGATCATTTCCGAGTACGAACCTGACGTGATCGTTGTCGGCCTTCCGCTGTCCTTGAACGGCTCAGAGAGCCATGCCGCTGCACTTGTGCGGGCGGAGATCACCGAAATGGAAAAGGTGTTCACGGTTCCGATCGTTGCGCACGATGAACGGTTCTCGACGGCAACGGCCCACGCCTCGATGATGGAGCGCAAAATGAATGCCCAAGCGCGACGCAAGGTCGTCGACAAGGTGGCCGCAGCGGTTATGCTCCAGAGCTGGCTCGATAGCGAGGCCCACCGTCGAAACCACTTGTCCGACCGGGTACACAAACCCGACCAGACCCGGTCAACTTCTCAATCCACCGATCAGTTCAATGACCTCCATGCCGAATTGGCCGCCAACCCGAAAGCGGTACTTCCATGAGTGACGTGTCCCCGGACAGTGACTGGAGTCGCGGCGCCGATGATGTCTGGGAAAGCGACTCGGCCTGGGAGGCGGAGGGTGACTGGGGCCAGGCTTCATCCCGGTTTTCCCGCAATGACGAAGGCCTCGAACGAGGATGGGTCGACGACGGCGCCTCCGCACGCACGACCTCCGCCTCCGCCTCCTCCGGGTCGCAGGGCAACCACTCGCTCGATCCCGTGGAATCGCAACCGACTCCCGTGCCGACGCGGCCCTCATCACGACCGTTGGCGGCAGTTCCGTCGTCGGTCGCGGCCGCCCCGGCGCTGCCCGCAGCACCGGGCCCGGCCTCTCCCGTTCCAATCGTGCCGCGCGCTGCCGTGACCCCTCCGCTAACGAAAATCACCAGGTCGTCGCGCCGGGCGCGCCGCAACCATGACACCTTCGACACCTTTGACACCTTCGACGATGACGAGGACGAGGAGGCTTTCCCTCAGCCTCGACGCTGGCGTGGTTTTCTCGGCTTCCTGCTCGTGCTCGTGATATTGGCAGGTGGGCTGCTGTTCACACTGCAGTGGTACCGAAGCCAGGTCACGCCGTCGGGCACACAGGGTCCGGCTGTCTCGATCACCATTCCCAGCAATACCTCAACTTCTCGGATCGGCCAGATCCTCCATGAGAACAAGGTGATCGGCAACCCCACCCTCTTCCGGTTCTATGCCCAGTACAAGGGTAAGGGTGGCTTCGAGGCCGGACGCTACAAGTTTCCTACCAACGCGTCCTTCGACGCCACGCTGGCCATTCTTGCGAAGGGAGCGGCGGTTCCGGAGCAGAACCGGGTCACGATCCCTGAAGGCTTCCGGATAGAGCAGATCGCCGATCGGGTGGCTGCGAAGTTGCCCGGCCGAACACGTGACGGCTTCATCGAAGCGGCTACCTCCGGAAAGATCCGCTCGTCGTTCTCACCCTCAAGCGCAACGACCCTCGAAGGCTTCCTGTTCCCTGAGACGTACACCTTCACGCTCGAAGAAGATGAGTCGACCGTGGTCACCCGAATGGTGGAGACTTTCGATCAGATCGCGGATGAAGTTGGGTTGAGCCGATCGCAGGAAAAAGTCGGCCTGACTCCGTACGAAACGGTAGTTCTCGCGTCACTGATCGAACGTGAAGCGAAGATCGACTCCGATCGGGCCAAGATCTCCCGGGTGATATTCAACCGGCTGAAAGCCGAGACCCCCCTGCAGATCGATGCAACGCTGGTCTACGCCCTCGGCGGGGTCGACCGGGTGTTGCTCGACGACCTGAAGAAGGACGGCCCCTACAACACCTACACACGTAAGGGGCTTCCGCCCACGCCGATCGCTTCGCCGGGCAAAGCGTCGCTCATCGCGGCGTTGAATCCGGAGAAGGGCGACTGGCTGTACTACGTCGTCACCGGCACCGATGGTTCGCATTCGTTCGCGACGACGTTCAAAGAACACAAGGCGAACATCCGACTGGCAAAGGAACGTGGCCTGCGGTGACCGAACCGGCGGCCGACGCACGATCCCTTCTGAACGGGGCCACCCGGGTATGCGGGGTGATTGGAGATCCGGTCGGTCACTCTCTCTCACCGGCTCTGCACAATGCCGGATACGCCGCGCTCGGGCTCGATTTTGTCTACGTCGCGTTCGCTGTGAGTCGCGACCTCGGCCGCGGAGCCGTTGACGCCATGCGCTCGTTGCAGTTGGCCGGGCTTTCGGTGACGATGCCCCACAAAGACACCATCGCCCGCTTCGCCGATGAGGTGTCGGACGACGTGGCCATGCTGGGGTCCGGTAATACGCTGCGCTGGGTGAATAACCGGATCCGGGCCGAAACCACAGACGGGCCCGGCTGCATCACCGCGCTTCGTGAGGGCGGTGCCGATCCCGCGGGGAGGCGGGTCATGGTGCTCGGTGCCGGTGGGGCCGGGCGAGCCGTCATCCATGCCGCGGCCAACGCCGGGGCCCGGGAAATCATCGTCGTCAACCGCAGCGTCGAGCGGGCCGAGGCCGCCCTTCTCCTGACCAACGGCATAGGTCGGGTGGGCTCGGCCGACGAAGCCGACACATGCGACATCATCGTCAATGCCACGTCGATCGGGATGGGGCCTCCCGCCCCGGGCGACGCTGCGGTCGCGCTGCCACTCGATCCGGCCCGCCTCGGACCCGGGCAGTACGTCAACGATCTGATCTATCACCCGCTGGTCACATCACTCATGATCAGGGCGGCCGAACGCGGTGTGACGGTGATTGGTGGTGTGGGCATGCTGCTCCACCAGGCTGCGCTCCAGTTCACCTTCTTCACGGGTGAACCCGCCCCCATAGAGGCGATGCGATCCGCGGTCCAGCAGCACTTGGCGAGCCGGTAACAGGTCCTACGATCCGAAACGCCGGATTCGAAAACGCCGGATTCGAAAACGCCGGAATCAGGTGTCAGGCCGTTAGCGCTAGTGGACCGCTAGTCTCGGCGGCGTGATCGGAGTCTGTTCATGACGGGAACTGTCGGCGGAGCGTTGGTTGGCGGGCTCATCGGGTTCGTCGCGTCGCCGGCGGTATCGGTCCTCACGACCCGTCCTCCACTGCTCGATGCCAAAGAGCTTCCAAGCCTGAAGTTTCGGTGCGACAGTTGCGGCTCGGCGCTGAAAGCGATGGATTCGGTTCCGCTTGTTTCGTTTGTGATTCGACGCGGCCGCTGTCGTCTCTGCGGCGGGCGTATCAGCCGATGGGACTTCGCAGCGGAAATCCTGTCGGTCGTTGTCGGGGCTCTCGTGGGGTGGCGGGTGGGGTTGGTGCGCGAGCTTCCCGCTTTCCTGGTCCTCGGCCTCGTCAGTGTCATCGTGCTGCTGGTTGACGCCCGGCTGCACAAGATTGCGACTCGCCTGATCTACCCGGCCACTGCGCTTGGGTTTGTGCTGCTCGCATTCGCCGGGCTCACGGGCGGACGTCGCGGAGACGTACTCGTTGCCGCACTGGGTGGCGTCGCAGCGAGCGCCTTCATCTGGTTTCTCGTCCTCGTCTACCCGGCCGGTATGGGTGACGGTGACGCCAGGCTCGTACTGTTTCTCGGCATGTTTCTCGGTTGGTTCGGCTGGAGATATGTGTACCTAGGACTCACGGCCGGGTTTCTTCTCGGGTCCGTCTTCGGACTCGGAATCGCCGTAGTCAAAAGGACCGGCCGGAAAACGAAGTTCGCGTTCGGGCCCTACCTCTGTGCCGGTGCCCTCTTCGTTGTACTTTGGCCCGGCATATTCTCGTCGTACATGCAGTAAGTCCGCTCAGCAACGACCTGCCCGGTTATTGCCGTCGAGTCATACGAGTCATCCTAGAATGACCCTTGTGCTTCGCTACCTCACTGCCGGAGAATCTCACGGTCAAGCGTTGACGGTGATCATGGAAGGCGTTCCCGCCGGCCTGTCAATCACGGTCGAGGAGATTCAGGCGGAACTCGGCCGGCGCCGTCTGGGCTACGGGCGTGGACCCCGAATGCGCTTCGAACAAGACGAGGTGACGTTGCTCGGAGGGGTCCGTCATGGTCACACGCTGGGCTCGCCGGTGAGCATCCAGATCGGTAACACCGAGTGGCCGAAATGGCAGGACGAGATGAGCCCGGCTCCCGGGGTGACGACCAAGCCGCTCACAAAGCCCCGTCCCGGGCACGCCGACCTTACCGGCATGCAGAAATATGGCTTCACCGATGCACGCGATGTGCTCGAGCGCGCTAGCGCCCGGGAAACCGCCGCCCGCTGCGCCGCCGGCGCAGTTGCCAAAGCGCTCATGGCGACCGTCGGAACACAGATCATCAGCCATGTGATCCAGATGGGCCCGGCCCGAAGTAAGGCAACCGCGCGTCCGCAGCCGAGCGATCTCAGGCAGGTAGATGAATCGGCCGTACGGTGCTTCGACACGGCCGCCGAACTCGAGATGATCGACGAGATCAAAGCTGCAGCGAAAGACGGCGACAGCCTCGGCGGCATTGTGGAAGTGCTCGGGTACGGCGTTCCTGTCGGCCTCGGCAGTCATGTGCACTGGGACCGCAAGCTCGACTCGCTCCTCGCTGCGGCGCTTATGAGCATCCAAGCCGTCAAGGGCGTGGAGATCGGAGACGGTTTCGAAGTGGCCGGTCGCCGTGGCAGCCTGGCCCACGACCCAATCGTTTGGAACCCGGCGACGCAGCAGTACCGTCGCGAGTCGAGCTTGGCCGGCGGCACGGAAGGCGGTATGTCGACCGGTGAACTACTCGTCGCCCGGGTGGCCATGAAGCCCCTCGCCACGCTCAACAAGCCGACGCTCGCCACCGTCGACATGGCGACGAAGGAGGCAACCGTCAGCTTCAAAGAGCGCACGGATGTGACCGCGGTTCCGGCCATGGGTGTCGTCGCCGAAACGATGGTGGCGCTGGTGCTGGCCGGCGAGGCGCTGCGAAAGTTCGGTGGCGATTCCCTCAGCGAGTTCGTCCGCAACCATGACTCGTTCGTCCGCTCGCTCAACCCCTGACGGTTCGGCGTTCGATGACTGACGTACGCACGGTCGGAGCGGCAACGGTCAGCGCGGCAACGGTCGGAGCGGAAACGGTCGGAGCGGAAACGGTCAGAGCGGAAACGGTCGGTGAATTTCTGGGAAGCCCGGTTGTCGGGTCGGTGGCGGTCGGTTCGGCACCATGGTCACGACACATTGTCCTCGTCGGCATGATGGCCTCGGGGAAGACGACTGTCGGCCGCTTTCTGGCCGCCCAACTCGACCGGCAGTTGCTCGATCTCGACTCGGTCCTGGTCGAAGGCATGGGCATGTCGATTTCCGAAGCCTTCGATTTGCACGGGGAAGCGTGGTTTCGCTCCCAGGAATCGGCGGCGTTGGTCGAGGTTCTCCGACGGCCTGAACCGACGATCGTGTCCCCGGGGGGTGGTGTTGTGCTGGCGGCCAGAAACCGGGAGGTTCTGAAGCGCTCAGCCCGTAACGTATGGCTGCGGGCCACCCCGGAAACGATCATCCGGCGGGTCGGATCGGGCTCGGGGCGTCCACTTCTGGCCGGAAATACCGAGGACCGGGTCCGACGCATCGACGCCGAGCGCCGCGGACTCTACGCTGAGGTCGCAACGGTGGTGGTCGACGTCGACGACCTCACAACGCCACAGATCGCCGAGTGTATACGCGCCGCGTTCCACGATCTCTGCTGAAGGACTTCGGCCGTGAGATACGCTTCCACGGTTTCGCGACCATAGGTTCCGGCTACCGACGACTGGGTGCCTATACCCCATCACCGGGGTGTGGATCGGTTGCGTCTTCGTGGATCCCCGATGTGTATCAGCCGACGCTCAGATGGCCAGATGTGCGGTAAACCTACGGGATTTGACCGGGCGACAGACCCGATAGGCGATAGCCAGCGGGATAACAAGGGTAAGCGAAGAACGCCGCTCTCGGTGGTCTTGCGTGGCAAGATGCACAGACAAGTTCATAGGGAAGGCCGCGCAATGCAATCGACGGAAAACCGCCGTACACCTAAAGCGAAACGAACATCGGCCAGGCATCGTCGGCGGTCGCTGCTGCAGTTCGGGCTTGGGATCGTGACGGCGGTCGGCATAACGGCCGTTGGCTTCCCCTTTGTGGCCTCGGGCCAATCGTCGTCGGGCCCATCCTCGGGTCAGACGGTCCAAGCTTTCGCTGCGGCGCCCGCCACTTCCACCACCACGAAGGCAACCTCTGAGGTTCGAAAGCCCAGCTACGGCGACGTTGACACCGCCCGGAGCACGGCTGCGTTGACGGTGGTGCTCGCAGCCCCGTCGGGCGCCCTTCGCTCGACGAGTTCGGCAAGTGAGATACGTTGGATTTTTGATCGCCCCGTGACCCAACTCGGCGCAATTGACAAACAACTGGATCCGAAGAAGTACGTTTCGATCACACCGAACCTCGATGGCAAGTTCCGATGGGTGTCGACGCGTGCCCTCGTTTTTGAACCAACCTCGGTTCCGGGTTCATCGACGTACACTGTCACCCTCGCGGCCGGGTTCCCGGCCATCGATGGCACGAGCCTCGCCGAGCCCAAGGTGACGAGATTCTCCACCCCGACGATTTCGTGCTCGCTGGTCGACACCCAACTTCCGCGGGTCCGGGTCCACTGCGACCAGCCATCTACGATCAAATCCGTAGGCGCGCATACGGTCATCGAATACTTGCGCCTCGAATCTGATTCCGGCGACTCGTTCGCTACTCAGTACCGTCCGGCCGCCACCGACCTGGCCACGATGAAAAAGATCGACCCGGCCGGAACTGCGGCACTCGAAAAGGTGATTGCCCGGCTCGATTCGGCCAAGGAGGTTGTGGCCACCCACGGGGTCCGCATCGTGCGTGAGGAGTTATGCGACGCAACGAAGGACCCGTCAGTCGACAACACCTGCTTCGTTTTTGAAGGTATCCGTCCTGTAGTGCTCGATACCGTGGCCCGCCTCAAGTTCTCGGCCGGGACCGTTACCTCCGAAGGTCCGCTCCTCGGAAAAGCCTCGGTCGATGGTCGTATTCCAACCGAGCGTTCCCCCCTTGTCGTCATGAACGCCTGCTCGAAGAACTGCAACCCCGAAAGCTACTTCGGACTGGAAATGGCCGGCGACGGGTTTTCACCCTTGGGTCTCGATGGAGCGATCACCGTGAAGGACATCGGAGCGAAGAAGTCGGTGACCTACCGGATCCCGGCCGACCTGACCATCAAATCCGAAGACGACGTCGACTCGTTGCCCGGCAATCTCCGTTACCCGCTGTCGCTTTCATGGGCTGGCATCAAACCTCTGCGGACCTATGAAGTGAGTGTCTCGCCGAAGGCCCGAAACATCTCCGGCCGCGGCCTCGGCTACACCGCCGTTCGCACGTTCTCTCTCGGCAACTACCCGGCGTTCGCGTTCATTTCCGGTGGCGAGCAGGTCGTCGAGTCCGAGGTCAACGGCTTGCGGCTCCGCTCGCGCAACACCACCGAAGTTGATGAGATTGTTTCCCGCGTGGACAGGGGAGACCTTGTTGCGCAAATACGGGCCTACGCCGGAACCTCGACCGATCCCCTCGACCTCAACAAGGTCGGTTCGTCGAAGGTTACGCTGACCCCGAAGACGAACTACTCAGCGAGTTCGGTCGTGCCGTTCCCTGACAAGAAGCCGGGCGTGTTTCTGGTAGCGGTGAGGGCAAGAAAGTACGTCGGGAAGAGTCGTTACAACGACCAGGGTTACCAGTGGAACGGGTCCGATCAGAACGCGGCGGATGAAGCGGCCAAGTCGGCTAAGGGCACGGGAGCATACGGGGATGGTTGGTCGAGCGCGCTTGTGCAGCGAACGGATCTCGCCGTGACGCTGAAGCGCTCGGAGAGCAACGTTGTCGTGGTGGTCACAAGCCTGGCCGACGCGAAGCCGGTGAAGGGCGCCGAGGTGTCGCTCTACGATTCCGACGACCATCCGTACTGGACCGGAAAGACCGGTGAGGAAGGCATCGTCGAAGGCAAGGTATCCAAGAACAAAGCTTGTGCGTCCGGCTGTGATGTGGTCGCGGTCGTCCAACACGATGGTGATATCGCGTATGCCCTCAGCTACTGGCGTGACTGGGGCGATGACGTTCGCTACAGCGACGTGAGCGACTCGTCGGCGCCCGACTCCTCCGGCGGTTCCGAAGCCGACCTCGTCGACACCCAAGCGCCTACCACCGTGGCCGAAGACGCGGCCCCCACGCTTGCGCCGGGTGTCCACCGGATCGGGGCCGTGTTTGCCGACCGGGGCGTCTACAAGGTCGGTGAGGTAGTCAACATCAAGGGGTACCTGCGAAATGAAACATTACGTGAACTTACCTTTCCCGACGGTGTGAAGAAGGCGACTGTCACGGTCACCGACCCACGCAATACCGTGATCGCGTCCAACAAGGTCGACGTTTCTTCCAGTGGCGCTTTCGACACCACGGTCACTGTCCCGACCGCTGCCGTACAAGGCGACTACAGCATCGCGGTTGACAACACGTTCACCTCCTTCCTCGTTACGACGTTCCGCAAACCCGACTTCGTCGTAGACGTCAAAGCCACGCCGGGTTCGGTCGTGCGCGGCAAGTCGATCAGCTTCGATGTCACGGGTCGCTATCTCTACGGGTCCCCAATGACGGGTGATCCGCTGAATGCGAGCTACTCCGCCAACTACCTCACCATCAACCCTCTGGCCGACATTCGCGGCCCGCAGTACCAGGGCTTCACATGGACATTCACGTGTGAGTACGCGCAGACGGCCGACACGCCCGACCCTGATGCCACCTCCGGCGATGAGTGTTACGACTCCGCAGGAGGCGATCTGAGCGGCCAGAACTCCGCGACGCTAGACACTGCCGGACACTACGTCGAGACCATCCAGGCGCCGGTGCGCAGCAAGCGTCACTACCCGGTCGGGCTCGGCTACGAGGCCAACGTCAGCGATGTAAGTCGCCAGTCATTCGCGGGTCGAACATCGGCGATCGTTCACCCGGGTGAGTACTACGTGGGCGTCCGTCAGAAGGAGTACTTCACCACCTCCAAGAAGCCGATGGTGATCGACCTCATCGCGGGATCGCCCGACGGCAAAGTTGTAACCGGAGCAAACGTGACCGTCGATCTTTTCCGGTGGGACTACGTCACGACGAAGCGCAAGAACGACGACGACACCGTGACGACGGTCGGTACCTGGAAATCGACACAAGCCGGCACCGCGAAGGCAAAGACCGCGGGCCAGCCGGTGTCGGTTTCGTTCACCCCGGATAAGGCGGGCACCTATGAGGTCAGGGCCCATGCCAAGGACGCTTCCGGCAACTATCTCGAATCGGGCTTTTCGACCTATGTGCTCGGACCGGACTTCGTGCCGTGGTACACCGACGACTCCCAGCCGCAACTCACGATGATCGCCGACAAGGCGTCGTACAAGCCGGGTGACAAGGCCCGCATCCTCATCCAGTCACCGTTCTCAAAAGCCACCGGCCTGCTTACCATCGAGCGCAATGGTGTTATGGAGCACCGCCGTTTCGACGTCAACAGTTCGGCCACGTCGGTCGAGATTCCAATCACGGATGAATACACGCCCAATGTCTATGCCAGTGTGACCTTGTTCAAGGGCCGCACGGGTGCCCCGAGCAAGACCGACCCGTCGGACCCGAACCGCCCGCAGGTGCAGACCGGAACACTCAACCTTTCCGTTCCACCGAAGACAAAGGAACTTTCGGTGAGCGTCGAAACTGATAAGCGCGAGTATCTTCCTGCTGCCGATGCGTCGGCGACGGTGAAGGTTGTCGATGCCAAGGGTCAGCCGGCGAAGGGAGAGGTGACGCTGTGGGCGGTCGACGAGGGCGTCCTTCGCCTCACCAACTACACGGCACCCGATCTGCTCACCATGATGTACCCGGGTCGCTCGCTGAGCGTCGACACCGCCGACAGCCGAATGCGGCTGGTCGCGCGTAACCGCGACGATGAGAAGGGTGGCGTCGACGGTGCTGCCCCCGCACCGGGTGGCGGTGGAGGCGACGAAGAAGCCACGGTGGCGGAGGGTATACGCACCGACTTCCGCACCCTCGCCGCCTGGTCGGCCACCGTGAAGGTCGGCGACAACGGCATAGCTGTGGTGCCGATGAAGTTGCCGGAATCCCTCACGGAGTACCGCGTGATCGCGGTTGCTATCAGCGGTGCCGACCGTTTCGGCACCGGTAAGAGCAGCCTCACGATCCGCAAGCCGTTCCTCGCCCTGGCGGCACTGCCCCGCTCGGTCAACATCGGAGACACCTTCGAAGCCGGCGCGACGCTCCGCAATCAAACCGGCACGGCTGCGCCTGCGACATTGACGATTGATCTTCCGGCCGACTCGCCGCTCGTGGTCGATGGCCCGAAGACACTGACCGCTTCCGCTCTCGGCGACGTTCCGACCGAGCTCCGGTTCAAGTTCCGTGCGCTGAAGACCGGCACCGCGACGTTCAATCTGAAGGCCAAGCTGGCCGACGGAGTCGGTGCCGAGCGTAACGACGCGCTCCGTGCCTCGATACCGGTCACCGTTACGCGTCGGCTGGAAACCGTTGCGACCTCGGGCACGGTGTCGGCCGGTGGAAAGCCTGATCTGGAGCCGATCACCGTTCCCGCGGGGGTTTACGGTGACCTCGGATCGCTCGAAATCACCGCCTCGTCAAGTGCCCTTGCCGGTCTGCAAAACGGCATCACGCAGCTCGCCGAGTACCCCTACGGTTGTGTGGAACAGCGGTCGTCCCGCATCCGGGTGTTGCTTGACCTGGCTGCGCTGGCCGAGAAGTATCCGCTACCGGGCGTCAAGACCGGCAACATCAAGACGGTCGTCCAGGAGCAGATCAATCTCCTGCGCACGTATCAAACCGACACCGGCGGCCTCGCGTACTGGCCGGGTGATACGTATGCCGACCAGTTCATCTCGCCCCGCGTGTTCCTTCTTCTCCTGGATGCCAAAGACGCCGGCTACAAGATCCCCGCGGGCATGATGGAGCAGTTGCAGTCCTATCTGATTGAAATGGCCAGGGGTGAGCGCAGCGACAGCTTCGTCGATTCGTCCCTCCCGAACCAGGCTCAGGTGGCCTGGGCGCTGGCCCGGGCGGGGCACCCCGAATCCGGCCTCGTCGACTTCCTCTACGAAAAGCGCTTCGAGCTCTCGTTCCTGGAGCGGGTTCATCTCCTTCATGCCATGTTGGAAGCCGGGGAGAAGGGCAAGCGCCCGAACTCGCTGTTTGGCGATCTCACCTCAAGCGTGCGAACCGATGGCGGGCGGGCCATGGTCGAGGAAGACTTCGATTGGGCCAATTGGCCCAGCTTGAGTTACCTCGACGGCGGTCGTTCCCATGACACGGCGGCGTTCCTGTCGTTGCTCGTTCGTATCGACGCCAGCCACCCGTTGGTGACTCAGTTGGCGGCCGGGCTTCTGTCGCAACGCCGCAACGGGACGTGGGACAACACGTTGGAGAGTGGCTATGCGTTGAAGGCACTTCTCGACGTGTCGCGCTACGCGGAGAAGACGACGCCCGACTTCACGGCGAAGATCGCCATCGGAACATCCAAGTTGATGGATCAGAGGTTCGCCGGGTCGGATCTCTCGGTCGTCGGCTCTTCGACGCCGATGGCAAAGCTAAGCACACTTAGTAAGCCTGGCACCGCCAGCCAACTGAGTATCTCGGCCGAGGGGAAGGGCACGTTGCACTGGGCGGCTTCGCTGCGATACGCGCCGAACCTGGCGTCGTTGAAGCCGCTTGATCAAGGTCTCACGGTCGAGCGTCGGTACTTCCCGTTCACCAAGACCGAGTACGACAAATCCGGAAACCTGATCCTCCCTCCGGCGAGCACGTCGTTCAAGGCGGGTGACCTGGTCCGCGTCGTCATCAAGGTGTCCACGCCACTCGCCCGCACGAACCTCGCGGTCGACGACCCGCTGCCCGCCGGACTCGAAGCCCTCAACGCGTCTCTCGCGTCCACGTCGCAGGCTGATGTCGGCGAGGGCGATACCGCCGGGGACGACGGCAACGGAGCTTCGGCCTACGACCGGGTCGAGATCGGCAACGACCGGGTGCTGTTCTTTGCGAACCAGTTTTCAGCGGGCGAGCACGTGACGTCGTACATCGCCCGTGCCACCGCGCCAGGCACGTTCGTCGTCGCTCCGACCCAGGCCGAAGACATGTACCGCCCCGACGTGTTCGGCCGCAACGGAACCGCCACCATCGTGATTGCGCCCCCGGTCGGAAAGGCTGCGGCGCCCGTGTCGACCGTGGCGCCCGTATCGACCGTATCGCCCGTGTCGACCGCCAAAGTGGCCTCGACACCGGCGTCGGCCGGGGTCACCACGACGACGAAAAAGTAAGCGTGCATGCGACGACGGACAAAGGTTCTGGCCGGTTCGTTCGTCGTCGGCGCGCTTGGGCTCTGGGCCCGACTCGGTAGCCTGCCTGTAGCGATAACCGAGCCGAGAACCATACGTGCACCGACGTTTCTGGCGAGCGATGGCTCCCCGCTCGACGCGGCCGCGACCCGGGCCCTCGCTGCGGAAAAACGACAATCATCCAAAACCCGGGGCCCGTCACTGGCGAAGCAGGCCAAGCGGTTGGCCGAGGCGACGAAGGCGGCCGAAGACCGCCGTTTTACGTCCCACGTCGGGGTCGACCCCATCGCCGTGGTACGGGCCATCGGGGCCGACGTTCGGGCTCGACGGGTCGTGCAGGGTGGTTCTACGATCACCCAGCAATTGGTGAAGCTGCGAGCCGGATCCGGGTCCGATGGACGTAGCGCCCGGGGGAAGCTGCGGCAGGCGATCTTCGCGCTCCGGCTCGAACACCGCATGAGCAAAGACGACATCCTTTCCGCATACCTGGCTGAAGCTCCGTACGGAGGCCGGATGATCGGGGCCGAATCGGCCGCGGAGGGGTACTTCGGGACCTCGGCATCACAACTCACGTGGGCCCAGGCGGCATATTTGGCCTCGCTGCCGCAACGCCCCACGGCCTTCAACCCGCGGCGTGATCAAACGGCAGCGCGTCACCGGCAGGTCTGGATCCTGAGGCGGTTGCGCAAGACAGGGGTACTCGACGAACGAGAACTGCAGGCCGCCCTCTCCGAGGCATTGAACTTGGTTCCCGACGCCTTTGATCCGCAAGCTCCGCACTTCACCGAAATGCTGGCCAAACAGCAATTGACGACCGGCGTTCCGATCCGTACGACACTCGACGCGGCTCTGCAGCGCGACGTTGTCGGGATTGCGCGGCAGCAGCGACGCGTACTGCGCAAGAACCATGCCGCCAACGTTGCGGTGGTGGTACTCGACAACCGCACCGGCGCGGTGCGGGCCTGGGAGGGTAGCGGCGACTATTTCGATGCTGATCACGGTGGCATGCTCAACGGCCCGACTCTTACGCGGCAGGTCGGGTCGACCATCAAGCCATTTATCTACGCCGGTGCGTTTGACGCGGGATCGGCTCCGGGTGATCTGATTGACGACACGCCGTTTGAGACCATGGCCGACGGTAAGAACTTCCAACCCCAGAACTACGATCACAAGTTTCGGGGCCCGATTCCGATGCGAAGGGCCTTGGCCAGTTCGGTCAATATCCCTGCGGTGCGCCTGCTGGCCGACCAGACACCACGCGTGCTTATGGATACGTTGTCGAGGTCCGGGATCGAGCTTCCATTCGGGCCTCAACACTACGGACTGGCCCTGGCTCTCGGAACAGCTGAGATAAGCCTGCTCGATCTGACGAAGGCGTACGCTTCGTTCGCCCGCGGCGGCCTTTCACTGAACCCGACCTTCATAGAACCCGCGAAGATGCAGGCCGGTGGACGCCAGGTTGTGAGCGAGTCGGCCGCGTTTCTCGTCAGCGATGTGCTTTCGGACAACGAGGCCCGAGCCTCAGCGTTCGGTAGACGCTCGGCACTGAAGTTCACCTTTCCCGTTGCGGCCAAGACCGGAACTTCGCAGAACTTCCACGATAACTGGGTTGTGGGTTACACGGCTGATTTCACCGTCGGCGTGTGGGTGGGCAACTTCGACCGGACCCCACTGGCCGGAGCCACGGGCGTCACCGGCGCCGGGCCGGTCTTCCACGCGGTGATGCTCGCCGCCCACCGCTATCTCGCGCCAAGCGCGGGCCTGTCACCCGACGCGACACTGCTTCGTTCGGTACCCGACGATCTCGTTGCCGTCGAGCACGGCACCCGCACCGAGTACGACTGGTTGGTTCCACGGCGCCGGGTCGTTTCGGCGCCGGACCTCGGTGGGAAATTGCGTCTGGTCGAGCCGGTCGGCGGCGGTCAGTACCTTCTCGACGCCAGCCGCCCGGGGGATGCCCAGAGCCTTCCTCTGCGCGCCAGCGGCGGCAGCGCTCCCTACCTGTTCACGGTCGACGGCGATCCCTTTACCGGGTCGTCGTGGTCACTGCGGGTTGGTCGTCACGAGATCTGCGTACGTGACCGCACAGGCACCAAACGGTGCTCCCACTTCTCCGTGTCGTGAACGGTACGGGTGCACGTTTACCCGTGAAAGGGGGAAAAGTGCACCCATACCTGCGTAGAGCCCCGGCTTGCGTCGGCCACAATGGTGGGATGCGAGTTGTTCCTGTTTCTCTGCCTGATGGTCGGTCCTATGACGTGCACGTCGGCCCGGGCGTGAGGATCGAGTTGGCTGCCATTCTGGCGGCGGTGGCTCCGAAGGCGAAGCGGGCGGCGATCGTCTCCCAACATGCCATCGCTGACATGTGGGGTTCGGTGGAACCGGGTGTCGAGAGCCGTCACTTCTCGATCGGCAACGGGGAGACGTTCAAGACGCTGTCAACCGTCGAAGAACTGTGTCGCGAATGGTCGCTGTGGGGGATGACCCGCAACGATGTCGTCGTGGCGGTCGGGGGAGGTATGGTCACCGACGTCGGGGGGTTCGCCGCGTCGATCTACCTACGCGGAATACAGGTCATCTATGTCTCGACAACGTTGCTCGGCATGATCGATGCTGCGATCGGAGGCAAGACGGGCGTGAACCTGCCCGAAGGGAAGAACCTCGTCGGCACGTTCTGCCAGCCCGCCGCCGTGCTGTGCGACACCACCGCGCTCGCCACCATGCCGCCGCGAGAACTGCGTTCCGGTCTCGGCGAAATGGCGAAGTACCACTTCCTCGAAGGAACGCCGCCCCTGACGAAGACCCCGGGGGGACTCGAGTCGCTCGACCTCGAAGACCGCATCGCCCGCTGCATCGAGATCAAGGCGCAGGTGGTCGCGGTCGACGAGAAGGAAGGTGGATTACGGGCGATCCTCAACTACGGCCACACGTTGGCTCACGCTCTGGAAATCGCGGACAATTTCGAGATACTGCACGGCGAGGCGGTCGCTCTTGGCCTCGGTTATGCGGCCGAAGTGGCGCTCCGACTTGGTCGGATCGACCGGGCCAGGGTCGACGAGCACTACCGCATCTTGTCGTCGCACGAACTCAACACGAAGCTCACAAAGTTGTATAAGCCCGAACAACTTCTCGCGCTGATGGGTCGTGACAAGAAGGCGCTCAACGGCATCACCTTCGTGCTCGACGGTCCCAACGGTGTGGAGTCCGTCGCCGGCATCGACCCGACGGTGCTGATCGACGCGCTCGCTGCCGTGACCGATGACGCGGCCGGTGCTGTGGAAGGCTGACGACATGACCGAACGGCCGATCGTCCTGCTGCTGAGTGGACCCAACCTGAACCTTCTCGGCTCCCGACAGCCGGAGATCTACGGAACGACGACGCTCGCGGATCACGTCGCAACCGCGTCACATGCGGCATCCGACAATGGCTTGAGCCTGGAGCATCTCCAGTCGGCCAACGAGTCGACGCTCGTAGAAGCCGTACATGCGGCCCGTGGGCGATGTGCGGCGATCGTCATCAACGCCGGCGCCCTCACCCATTACAGCTGGTCGCTCCATGATGCGTTGAACTCGTTCGACGGGGTGAAGGTGGAACTTCACATTTCCAATACCCACGCCCGCGATTCGTGGCGTCACACCTCGGTGATCGCCGGCACCGTCCACGGATCGATACAGGGCTTCGGCGCTGACGGCTACGCCATGGCTATCGAAGGCGTCGCCCGATTACTACGTACACATAGTAAAAAGTGAGCGCAGCTGTGATGATCTCCGTCTCCGAAATCCGAGCTGCGGTCGCGCTGGGCCATGATATGAACGCAGCGCTTCCGTCGATCGACACCGCTGATCGACTGCTGGCGGTCCAAAGCTCCGCGTTTGCCGGTGGTGGCGCTCCCGACGCACTCCTGATCACCGACCTGGTCAATGTCCGTTACCTCACCGGGTTCACCGGCTCATCCGGGCGGCTTCTTGTAACGCCCGATGCCGCCGTCTTCATTTCCGATGGTCGCTACGCCGAGCAGGCGGCCGGTGAACTGGCGTCGACCAACTGCCCAGCGCACATAGAAATTCGGCGAACGGTCGAGGACCAGAAGGCCCTCCTTTCCGAACTGATGATGTCGTTAGGGGTCACACGACTTGGACTCGAAGCTACGCATGTGTCATGGGCCGCGGCGGAGGATTACCGTACGCTGCTCGGCGAGATCGACAGATCGGAACTCGTGGCCACGAAGGACGTCGTGGAGAGTCTCCGTCGCACGAAGGATGCAGCGGAACTGGCCCGCCTGGCTCGGGCGTCCGCCATCGCCGACGCTGCCCTGTTGCGGGTGATTTCGCTGCTGGCCGAACGGCCGACCGAGATGGCCTTTACCCGTGCCCTGGAATCGGCGATGGTCGACCTGGGCTCGCACGGACCGAGCTTCGACACGATCATCGCAAGTGGTTCGAACGCCAGCCGTCCACACCACGATCCATCCGATCGCGTCATCGAGTCGGGCGACGAGGTCATCTGCGACTTCGGCGCGACCATCGACGGCTACCACTCCGACATGACCCGCACCGTTTACGTCGGTGAGCCCGCGATGAAGCAGAAGCGCCACTTCGGCGTTGTGCGAGCCTCGCAGAGAGCGGGTGTCTCGGCGGTGCGCCCGGGCGCGACGGGTGTCGACATCGACCGGGCCTGCCGCGACGTGATCGTAGAGGCCGGTTGGGGTGATTTCTTCGTGCACGGCACCGGGCACGGCAGCGGTCTGTTGATCCACGAGACTCCGTGGGCGGGTCAAACAAGCACCAGCGTCCTGCAGACCGCCGACATTCTTACCGTCGAACCCGGCGTGTACCTACCGGGCGAAGGTGGCGTTCGCATCGAGGACTCCCTCGTCGTCTGCGACGACGGCCCGGTTTTCTTGACCCGCGCCCCATACGACCTGATCGTGTAGGCCGATGGTCCCCCGAGGGGGCGGACCTATGGAGCCGAAACTCGTATTTGTCGGGCGGCCCCGGACTCCGGAGGGGTCGGCAACGTGAGAAATCGGCGGTGTCCGGGGCGGGCCCCCCGCTCACCTACACTGGTAGGTCGATTTCTGGCGTCACGATCCGGTCGCCATCATTCCTTCTCTCCAAAGGTTGCGTCATGCCCCCAGTTTCCACGAGCGATTTCAAGAACGGCATCACCATCGATATCCCCGAGGGTCTGATGCAGATCATCGATTTCCAGCACGTGAAGCCGGGTAAGGGTGGTGCCTTCGTTCGCACAAAGATGCGCAATGTACGCACCGGTGCCGTTATTGACCGCACCTACAACGCCGGCGAGAAGATGGAGCAGGCCATTATCGACAAGCGGGAAATGCAGTTCCTGTACCGCGATGGATCGAACTACGTGTTCATGGACAACTCGACCTACGACCAGATCGAGATAACACCCACGCAACTGGGCGATGCCATCAACTACCTCAAAGAGCAGGACAACGCGATGGTCAACACCTATGACGATGAGATCATCGGCATCGAGCTTCCGGCTGCTGTCGAGCTGATCATCACCGAATGTGAACCCGGTATCCAGGGCGACCGGGTTTCCGGCGCGAAGAAGCCGGCCACGCTTGAGACCGGCCTCGTTATCCAGGTTCCGCTGTTCGTGAACCAGGGCGACAAGGTGAAGGTAGACACCCGTTCGGGCGACTATCTCACCCGCGTCTGACCGCCCGATGACATCTCCGGCGACCTCGCGTCGCGATGCCCGCGAGCGGGCGATGGAGCTTCTCTACGAAGCGAAATCCAAAGGTGATGATGTTGCGACGGTCGTCGCGTCGCTTCCGATACCGCCTGACTCCTATGCCGCGTCGATTGCGCTCGGAGCAGGCAAGGCCGAGCATGAAGCAGGGGCCATGGATCTGATCCGTCGCTTCGCCCGGAAGGACTGGCCCGTCGAGCGGCTCCCGCAGCTCGACGTCATCATCCTCCGCCTTGCCATCGAAGAACTGCAGTATCAGGCCGGCGTGCCGAAAGCTGTCGTGATTGACGAAGCGGTTGAATTGGCCAAGCTCTTTTCGACAGAAGATTCGGGTCGTTTCATCAACGGCATCCTCACCTCAATCGCCGACGATCTCGGTAGGCACTGACGGGGAACTCCAGGTCTTGCGACCCAGCCGGGTCGAATGGATCTGGCGGGGATTTCCGTGGGTCAGCGGGTTAGCGAGCTGTTGGTTTGCATGCGTTCGACCTGTTTGGATACGACCTGAGCCATTTCAGGATGGGTGAGGACCCAGAAGCGGTCGTTGACGACGGCATCGAGCACCATCGGACCGACATCATCCGGGTTCATGCCGTCGGCCAGGGTCCGGCTCAGGATGTCCCAGAACTTCCGACCGGCATCGGTTTCGACGTAGTCGGCGGCGGAGTCGGGCGGGCGGTTTCGGGAACTCTCGACGATGCTTGTGTTGATCGGCCCGGGGCACAGAACCGAAGCGTGAAGCGGGGATCCGGCCAGTCGTAGATCGCGCTCCAACGAAGCCATCAGGGCCACGACCCCGTGCTTGGCCACGTTGTAGGCGCCCAGCGAGGCACCCGCATAGAGTCCGGCCATCGACGCCGTTGCGTTTATGTGTCCTTCTCCCTGTCGTTCCATGATCGGGAGGAATACGTGCACGCCGTTGATCGGACCCCAAAGGTCGACGTCAAGCGTCCACTTCCAGTCGGCCATCGATGTTGCACCCACCGGGTTCGACATGCCGATGCCGGCGTTGTTGCACAGAACGTGAGCGGCACCGAACCGGTCGAGCGTTTTGGCCGCAAGCGCCTCGATCTGATCGAGTTTCGACACGTCGGTGCGCACGCCGATCGCGTCGGTGCCGACCTTGGTGAATTCCGCCACCGCTTCGTCGAGGGGCCCCTGTTCGATGTCGGCCAACACGAGCTTCATTCCCTGGGCAGCGAACGTTCGGGCGATCCCGCGTCCGATGCCGCTCGCTCCACCCGTGATGACTGCGACTTTTCCTTTGACGTCCATACCGGCACGATACAGCGCTGCCAGCTGACCTCGCCTACGACGTTTGGTCAAATACTCCCGCTCAGCGGGCGAAATCGGCCAAATGTCTAACGAAAACGCGACCAGACCGCTGTTGACGGGGCAATTACCTGAGTTCCTCGATCGGATCACTCACGGTGGCGAAGGCCCGGACGGTGAAGGTACCCATCCCCTTGATTTTCGGTGGCACGGCGGTGAAGCGGAACAACACGCGGGGGAGTGCGTCGAGGTTGGTGAGGTGCTCGATGATCGGGATGCCTGCTCGCAGCAGCGTGGTGTGGACGGGTCGTCCGGCTCCGGCGTCGCCCGAGATGGCATCAATGTTCAGCGAATCGATCCCGACACACGCGACCTTGGCCTTCACCAGCGACTCGGCCGTCGCAACGGAAATATAGGGGTGACTGTCGAAGTACGCGGGTGTACCGAATTTTTTGGAATGGTCGGTGCGGAAGAGAATCGCACAACCCTCGAAATCGAGTTCGTGGAGCCGGGGCAGGTCGATGATCGGCGTATCCAGCCGTGAGAAACAGACGGCGGGCACATCGGCGACACGCTCCAGGGGAAGCTCCGACAGATCATGCCCGTCGTCGAACCGGTGGGCCGGCATGTCGATGTAGGTGCCGGTGTTTGAGCACATCGTGATCATGCCGATCTGAAAACGTACGCCGACACCGTATATCTCCTCGGCCGCGTCACGGGTCAGGTGGTCCCCGATGCTCGGAACCGGCAGACCCGGGTACGTCAGCATCTGGTCGGTCACGGTGTGGCTGAGGTCGATGCGGCGGCGATTCACGCCAGCCATGCTGCCAGACCCCGGCTTGGAGACGGGATCTTCCGGCGGCTGTGCGTCAGCTACGTGGGCCTCCGTAAGTGTCGCGGGGGCTTGCCCCGACGTCGAATCGGTCCTGGGCCGCCCGCATCGTCAGCAGTGCATCGGGCGAGCCGGAGAACGATTGAAAGATCTTCTGGTCGTTCATGACGGCGTCGGTGATGTGAAGGTCATCACCTTCGGTGAGCATGCGTTTCATGCCAGCTAAAGCGGCCGGCGGCTTGTCGGCCAGGTCGGATGCCCATTGCAGTGAGACCTCGACGGCCCTCCCGGTCGGAACGACCCGGTTGATGCCCCCCAATTCGTACAGACGTTGCGCCGTCATTGGTGACCCCATGAGCACCATTTCAGCCGTTGCGGTGCGCCCGATCAGATGGCGAAGGCGCGACGTCCCCCCGATGCCGGTTCCGACGCCGATCGACACTTCGGGCTGCCCGAACAGGGCCTGCTCCTCGGCGATCCTCAGATCGCATGCCCAGCCGAGTTCGCATCCGCCGCCACCCGTGTCGCCTGAGACCGCGGCGATTGTCACCACGTTCTTCTTGTTGAGCTCGCTAAGGCAACGCCACCACGATCCGCCGTCGCCTGTCGTCGGCCGCCCCTCGAAGGTGGCGATCAGGTCGGTCAGCCACGCGTGTTCGAACCAGTGGCCGGGTACGCCGGATGCGAGCACGCTGACCCGTGCCCCATCGGCACGGGCCTGGCCGAGCGCGTCGGCCAGTTCTCCGATTCCGGCCCATGAGCCGTGGTTGTTGATCGACGGGTTGGTCATCGTGATGAGGGCGACGCCCTCCCGTGGGGTCTCAAGGGTGACGAAATCGGCCATGGAGGTCAGTCTTGCCGGTGGACCGGACCTCTGCCGAAATTGGGGGTGATTTCTTAGGCTCGCGATCCGGTGCACCAATAGTTCGCACCTACTCTCCTTCCAAATTTGGCGCGTTCAAGCTGCTAGCTTGGCCGTATCCGTCAAGTGGGTTCTGTGAGGCCCGCACGGAAGGAGATCATCGTGACAAGCACTTCTTCTTCGCCGCCCCCTGAGGGCGGCATTTTTTTACGTGTGCCGCCCCGCACGGTGCTCGACCCCGCTGCGATCAATCGGGCGGTGAAGCGCATGGCGCACGAGATCATCGAACGCAACCAGGGTGCTTCCGACGTTGTGCTGATCGGGCTCATCAAAGGCGGCGTATGGATGGCCGACGCGCTTGGTGCGGCCCTCGACGAACTCGGGGAATCGGTACCGGTCGGTTCGGTTGATGTCAGCTTCTTCCGCGACGACCTCGGGTTGCGCAACGTCGAGCCGGCCCGAAGCGAGATCGACTTCGACATCCACGACAAGGTCGTGGTGCTGGTCGACGACGTGCTCTACACGGGCCGGACCGTCCGGGCGGCGCTAGACGCGCTGCGCGAATACGGCCGACCGAAAGCGGTCCAACTCGCAGTGATGGTCGACCGGGGTCATCGGGAGCTGCCGATCCGGGCTGACTTTGTCGGTAAGAACCTTCCGACCTCCCGGTCGGAGAGCGTGAAGGCGACGCCAGAAGGAGTAGTGCTGCAATGAGCGAACGGAAGCATCTTCTCTCCATCGATGAACTCGGTCGTGACGGGATCGAACACCTCATGACGCTCACCGACCGATTCGTGGAAGTAAGCGCGCGTAAGGTTCCGAAAGTACCGGTCCTGCAGGGCAAGACGGTCGTATCGCTCTTCTACGAGGATTCGACGCGCACCCGTCTGAGCTTCGAAACGGCAGCAAAGCGGCTGTCGGCCGACGTGATGACGTTCAGCGTATCGACCAGTTCGGCCAACAAGGGTGAGTCGATCCGCGACACGGTTGAAACGATCGAAGCCATGGGCATCGACGCGATTGTTGTACGGCACAAAGCGGCCGGCGTGCCGTGGCAGATCGCGTCGTGGACCGAAGCGGCGGTGATCAACGGCGGCGACGGATGGCATCAGCATCCGACCCAAGCGCTGCTCGATTGCTACACCATCCGGCAACGACTCGGTGGTCTGGAAGGCCGGTCCATCGCGATTGTCGGCGACATCAAGCACTCGCGGGTCGCCCGGTCCAATGTCGACGCGTTCGTCGCGATGGGCGCCGACGTGACGCTTGTGGCCCCACCCACACTGATGCCTCCGTCAATCGACGGCTGGGACGTGAAGGTCGAACACGAACTCGATCCCGTGCTGAAGCGCGTCGATGTCGTCTATCTCCTTCGCATGCAACTGGAGCGGATGAACGAAGCCCTGATCCCTTCGTTGCGTGAGTACACGACCCGTTACGGTCTGACCGACGAGCGGGCGCGGACGCTGCGAGACGATGTGCTGGTCATGCACCCTGGGCCGATGAACCGCGGCGTGGAAATCGGGGCTGCGGTACCCGACCGGGAAAACACGGTCATTACCCAGCAGGTTGCAAACGGCGTCGCCGTGCGCATGGCCGTGCTGTTCGAACTTCTAGCCGGAGCAAAATAATGAGTGCCGTTGTCATCCGTGGCGGGTCCGTTCTCGTGGGCGTCGACTATCAGCGGACAGACGCTGACCTTGTCATCGTCGATGGTCTGGTGAGGGAAATAAGCGCACATATCGATGTTCCATCCGGCGCCACCGTGCTCGACGCATCCGGGTGCACGGTCGGTCCGGGTCTCGTCGACCTTCATACGCACCTCCGCGAACCCGGCAACGAAGCGGCCGAAACAATCGAAAGCGGCTCCCGGGCGGCCGCCCTCGGCGGCTTCACCGCAGTGCTCGCCATGCCCAACACGACCCCGGCGATTGACAGCGCCGCCGTGGTTGAGCAGGTTCTGCAGCTCGGAGCCAAGGCCGGACTCGTCGACGTGCATGTCGCCGGTGCCATAACCATCGGGCGTGCCGGCGAACTGCTCGCACCGATGGGGGAAATGGCCGAGCTCGGTGTGCGAATGTTCACCGACGACGGTGCCGGCGTGCAGAACAACCGTCTCATGCGCCGGGCCCTCGAGTACGCGTCGTCTCTCGGTGTCGTGCTCGCACAGCACTGTGAGGATGCGGCCCTGTCGGAAGGTGGCGTGATGCATGAGGGGGCGTGGTCGTCCAGGCTCGGGCTCCCCGGTCAGCCGTCTGAAGCCGAAGAATTGATGGTCGCCCGCGACATCGCCCTGTGTCGGCGCACCGGAGCGCCGGTCCACTTCCTACACCTGTCGACAACCGGGTCGGTCGAACTGGTCCGACGCGCCAAGGCCGACGGCCTACCGGTCACCGCCGAAGCAGCCCCGCACCACTTCACGCTCACCGATGCTTGTCTCGCGAGCTATGACACCGTGTTCAAGGTGCACCCTCCGCTGCGTCCCGATACCGACAGACTGGCCGTGATCGCCGGACTCGCGGACGGCACGATCGATGCCATCGCCACGGATCACGCTCCCCACACCCCGGAAACAAAGGAGCGATCCATGCTCGATGCTCCGCCCGGAATGTTGGGCCTCCAGACGGCACTGGCGTTGGCGATCACCGGGCTCGGGCTGCCCATCGAGCGGGTGTTCCGTCTGCTTTCGGGTGGCCCGGCCCGGATAGCGAAGATCTCCGATGCACATGGTGCCTTGGCGGTCGGTCGCCCGGCCAATGTGTGTGTAGTCGACCCGACCGCGACGTTCACCGTCGACGCCGCGTCGATCGCAAGCAAATCAAAGAACAGTCCGTATCTCGGGCGAACGTTGCAGGGCGTACTACGCCACACCGTCTTCAGCGGCGTCGCCACGGTCAAGGATGGAAAGGCGACGCGATGAGCGGCGTAACGCGCGTAAACAAGGTGACCGAGGCGCAGCTGGTCATGACCGACGGAACGGTCTTCGAAGGTGAAGCGATCGGCTTCCAGCCGGAAAGTGGCATCGCCACCGGTGAGGTGGTGTTCAACACCGTGCTGTCGGGCTATCAGGAGGTCATCACCGACCCGAGCTACGCCGGGCAGATCATCACGTTCACCTATCCGCACATCGGCAACTACGGCGTGAACGCCGAAGACCACGAAGCGACCCGGCCGTTCTGTCGCGGAATCATCGTGCGTGAACTTGCCCGCCGACACAGCAACTGGCGGGCATCGGGGTCGCTGGATTCCCTTCTCCAGCAGTGGAAGCTGTCGGGGATTGCCGGAATTGATACCCGCCGTCTCACGAAACACATCCGTGACGCGGGGGCGATGCCCGGTGCCTTCGGAACGGCGTCGGCCGACGCACTACTCGCCGCGGCGAAAGCCGAGCCAGGCACCGACGGCGTTGACCTCGTCCGCGAAGTGACCACCAGGGAGCCCTACGTTGTCGGCACGGGCCCGCTCAGGGTGGTGGCCTTTGACTATGGCATCAAGCGCACGATCCTCCGCCACCTGAGTTCGTTCGCCACGGTGACGGTCGTGCCGGGCGATATGCGCGCTGATGATGTGCGCGCCTACGAGCCCCACGGTGTCTTTCTGTCCAACGGCCCGGGTGACCCTGTCGTCTGCGACTACGCCGTGGAGGAGATCAAGCAGCTCATCGGTCAGGTCCCGATCTTCGGTATATGCCTTGGGCAGCAACTGTTGGCCACGGCCATGGGTGGGTCCACCTTCAAGATGCCATTCGGCCACCACGGCGGCAACCATCCGGTGCGCAACATCGCCACCGGTCACGTGGAGATCACCAGCCAGAACCATAACTTTTGTGTCGACCCCGGATCGGTCGAGTCGGTCGGAACGATCACGCACGTGAATCTGAACGACGGCACTCTTGAGGGCGTTCGCTACAACGACGTACCGGCGTTCAGCGTGCAGCATCACCCCGAAGCCGGCCCGGGGCCGCATGAGTCCACGTACCTGTTCGAAGAATTTCGCGTGCTTATGGATGCCTTCACCTCGACCGGAAAGCTGGCCCGCTGATGCCCAAGCGCACCGACATCCACTCGATTCTCCTGATTGGTTCGGGACCGATTGTCATCGGTCAGGCATGTGAGTTCGATTACTCGGGCACCCAGGCATGTCGGATCCTGAAGGAAGAGGGTTTCCGGGTCATCCTCGCCAACTCAAATCCGGCGACCATCATGACCGACCCGACATTCGCTGACCGCACCTACATCGAGCCGCTCGACGCCGACATCCTCGAAGCCATCATCGAGCGGGAGAAACCCGATGCGCTGCTTCCGACGATGGGCGGCCAGACTGCCCTCAATCTGGCCATGGAACTCGACCGTCGAGGCGTGCTGAAGAAGTACAACGTCGAGATGATCGGCGCCAACGCGATCGCTATCGAAACGGCCGAAAACCGTGAACAGTTCAAGGCAGCGATGCAGGAAATCGGTCTGCAGGTTCCGCTGTCGGGCTTCGCCTACACCCTCGAAACGCCGGGTCCCGACGGTAAGCCGAGCGCAATGGACGTGATGCGTCAGATCGGCTTTCCGATCATCGTACGCCCGAGCTACATCCTGGGGGGTGCCGGTACCGGCATCGCCCACGACGAAGTCGCGTTCCGGCAGATCGCCATGGAAGGCCTGGCCGCGAGCCCGGTCAGCGAGATCCTTGTCGAGCGGTCCATCGCCGGCTGGAAGGAATTCGAACTTGAGGTCATGCGGGACAACAAGGACAATTGCGTCATCGTCTGCTCGATCGAAAACGTCGACCCCATGGGTGTTCACACGGGCGACTCGATAACCGTCGCCCCGGCGCAGACCCTGACCGATGTCGAGTACCAACTGATGCGCGACGCAGCATTTGCCTGCATCCGGCGCATCGGGGTCGACACCGGCGGCTCCAACGTGCAGTTCGCGATCAACCCGGCCGACGGCGACATGGTCATCATCGAGATGAACCCGCGGGTGTCGCGCTCAAGCGCCCTCGCCTCGAAGGCCACGGGTTTCCCGATCGCGAAGATTGCGGCCCGCCTGGCCGTTGGCTACACGCTCGACGAGATCCCCAACGACATTACGAAATCGACGCTGGCCAGCTTCGAGCCGGTTATCGACTACGTCGTCACCAAGATCCCCCGGTGGGCCTTCGAGAAGCTCCCCGGCACGAGCGGCGTGCTCGGCACCCGAATGCAGTCGGTCGGCGAAGCCATGGCTATCGGCCGTACGTTTGCCGAGTCTTTGCAGAAGGGCCTGCGTTCGCTGGAGCAGGGGCGTCTCGGTCTCAACTGCGATCCCGGTGAGGAAAACTATGCGGGTATAGCAACTGCCGACCTGGTGAGACAGACCGGCATCGCCACACCGGAGCGCCTGTTCCTGGTCGGCGAAGCGTTGCGGCGAGGCGTGTCGGTCGAGGAGCTGTACGAGGCGAATCGCATCGATCCCTGGTTCCTCGACCAGATGCAGCAGATAATCGAGGAGCGACATGCGCTCGCCGGGCAGAGCCCCGATGTGATGACCCGCCGTGACTGGCGTCGCGCCAAGCGCATCGGCTTCGGGGATGCTCAGCTCGCGTACCTTTGGGGCACCGACGAGCGGACCGTCCGCAACGCCCGTCTGGCCGCCGGTGTGTCTCCGACCTTCAAGACCGTCGACACGTGCGCCGCCGAGTTCGCCTCGGCCACGCCCTACTACTACTCGACCTACGAAGACACCGACGAGGTGCAACCGAGTGACAAGCCAAAGGTGGTCATTCTCGGCTCCGGCCCAAACCGGATCGGTCAGGGCATCGAGTTCGACTACTGCTGTGTACACGCGAGTTACGCCCTCCGGGCCGCCGGGTTCGAAACAATCATGATCAACTGCAATCCGGAGACGGTGTCGACCGACTACGACACCAGTGACCGTTTGTACTTCGAGCCGCTCACCTACGAAGACGTGATGAACGTCATCGAACGGGAAAAGCCTGAGCACGTCATCGTCTCGCTCGGTGGTCAGACGCCGTTGAAGCTCGCCGGCCTCATCCCGGTTGAGCTGGTCGCCGGCACGGCTCCGGCCTCCATCGACGCAGCCGAAGACCGGGAGTTGTGGAACGCGTTGTGTATCCGGCTCGGCATTGAGCAGCCTCCGGGTGGTACCGCAGCGGAAATCGAAGGCGCGCTTATCATTGCCGAGCGGGTCGGATACCCGGTGCTCATCCGTCCGTCGTATGTGCTCGGTGGCCGGGCGATGCAGATCGTGCACGACCCCGCTGGGCTGGGGAGGGCCATGGCCGACCTTGCCGTCGACGGTTCACTCGGCAGAGAAGGGGGTCTCTCGGCCGAGCGGCCCGTGCTCATCGACCACTTCCTCGACGACGCGGTGGAGGTCGACGTCGACGCCATCCGCGACGCAACCGGTGACTTCATCATCGGTGGAATTATGGAGCACGTGGAACAGGCCGGGGTGCATTCCGGAGATAGCGCTTGTGCCATCCCACCGCAGTCGTTGAGCCCGCTTGAGATAGAGCAATTGTCCGCGCACGTGAAGGCGATCGCCGACGCCCTCGATGTACGGGGCCTCATAAACGTTCAGTTCGCCGTGAAGGGCGGTGAGGTCTTCGTTCTCGAAGCAAACCCCAGGGCCTCACGAACTGTGCCCTTCGTCGCCAAGGCGACCGGATCGTCCTCGCGATGGTCGCTTCCCGGGTCATGGTAGGGGCCACGCTCAAGGAACTGCGCGAGGAAGGTCTCTTGACCCGTCCGGTGACCGGGGGTCACGTTTCGGTCAAGGAGGCCGTTCTGCCGTTCAACAAATTCCCGGAAGTTGACCCGGTGCTGGGACCCGAGATGCGATCGACGGGGGAGGTCATGGGCATCGACCGAACCTTCGGCACGGCCTACGCAAAGAGTCAGTTGGCCGCGTCGAACCGGTTGCCGTCGTCGGGCAACGTGTTCATCTCTCTCTCCGACCCCGACAAACCCGCTGCTGCAGCTATGGCACGGTCGTTCGTCGCAGCGGGTCTCACGATTGTGGCGACCGAGGGTACGGCCGCGTACCTGATGAGCAAGTCGATCCCGGTTGCGGCGATCGTGAGGAAGATCTCCGAAACCTCAACCTTGGAGAGTGCGGGCCGCCACACTGCGCTGGAGTTCATCGAACGCGGCGAAATCCAACTTGTGGTGAACACGCCGAGGGGCTTCGGAGCCGCATCCGACGGCACGCTGATTCGCCGCGCGTGCACGGTCAACAAGGTTCCGATTCACACGACGGTCGCAGCGGCGAGCGCGGCGGCGAGTGGAATCGGGGAGTGGGCGCACCGCCCGTTCACGGTGAAGAGCCTGCAGGAGCATCTGGGGCTGGAGGGCTGATGCGCGTTCGTGGTCCGCTGGCTCCCGGTGCGTTGCGCAAATTCGCGCGCACCGGACCACGTCACACCGACGACGAAGCGGATCAATCGGGTTCCGCGCGGGCTACTTCGGCTTCGCGATGTGACCTTTCGGCGCAGGTCGGTTCGGTACGCCTTCCCAACCCGGTGATGACCGCCGCCGGTACGTCGGGGCATGGCGCGGAGTTGGCCGGCTACTTCGATCTAGGCGAGTTGGGGGCCATTGTGGTGAAGTCGCTGTCAGCGGAACCTTGGGAGGGTAACCCGGCCCCTCGCGTCAGTGAAGTCGACGCCGGGATGATCAACTCGGTCGGTCTGCAGAACGCCGGTATCGATCACTGGATAGCCAACGACCTTCCGAAGTTGAAAGCGGCGAACGCCCGAATAGTGGTCAGCGTCTGGGGTTTCAGCATCGACGCATATGAGAAGGTGGCCAGGGCGCTGCGAGGCGTGGCCGGGCTCACGGCCGTCGAGGTCAATGTGAGCTGCCCGAACATTGAGGACCGCCGACACATGTTCGCCCACTCGCCCGAAGGCACCACGGAGGTGCTCAAAGCGGTTCGGAGCGGCCTCGGGTCCCGTGGCGGGGAAACGGGTCTCCCCATCTGGGCAAAGCTCAGCCCCAACGTCACGTCGCTCACCGATATCTGCGGTGCCGCGCTCGACGCCGGTGCCGAGGCGCTCACGCTGACCAACACCGTCATGGGTATGCGCATTGATGTCGAGTCCCGACGGCCTGCGCTCGGCGCCGGGGGAGGTGGGCTTTCGGGTCCGGCTATCCGGCCGGTCGCGGTGCGAGCCGTATACGAGACCAGGAAGATGTTTCCGAACGCACCGATCATTGGTGTCGGGGGAGTCGCCCATGGCGTTGATGCTGTGGAGTTTTTGTTGGCCGGTGCCAACGCTATCGAGGTCGGGACCGCTACGTTTTACTCACCGACAGCACCGTTGCGTGTTCGAAACGAGTTGCAAGCGTGGTGCGAAAAACACCACGTAAACACCCTGAACGAGTTGATTGGAGCAGCACATGGTTGATTTCCCGGAGCCCCTCGAAGCTGGTAGCGCGGGTGCTGAAGCGATTCGGTCGCAACTCGCACTGGCGCTCGACGTCGACGACTCCGTCGCGGCAATGCAACTCGCGCGGGAACTTCGCCCGTGGTTCGGTGTTGCGAAGGTCGGCCTGGAACTCTTCACGGCAGCCGGCCCTGATGTCGTGGCCCATCTGATCGGCGAAGGCTTCGACGTGTTTCTCGATCTCAAGATGGTTGACATCCCGACCACGGTCGGCAAAGCGGCCAAAGTCGTCGGCTCGCTCGGGGTGAAGTACCTCACCATGTACGCCCACGGTGGTTCCGACATGCTCCGGGCCGGTACCGAGGGGATGCTGGAGGGTGCGTCGTTGGCTGGCCTCGAGCCGCCGACCCCGCTCGCTGTGACGATACTGACCAGCGATGACACCGCCCCCGACCATATCCTCGGCAAACGGCTCATGCTCGCCATGGAAGGTGGTTGCAAGGGTGTCGTATGCGCGGCCGGCGACCTTCGCGAGGTCCGCCAGTTGGCCCCTCGCATGGCCACGATCGTGCCCGGGATCCGGCCCGGGTTGGCCCTCACCCACGACCAGGCCCGAGCCGCCACGCCAGCCGAAGCTATCGCCGCGGGCGCAAGTGTGCTCGTCATCGGTCGGGCCGTGACGCAGGCGGCGAACCGCCGAGACGCCGCCTCCCGCATAGCGGCCGAGGCCCTTGCCGCCCGGGTCTGAGCCGGAGGCTGGGTCGGGGGTCGTATTGCCCCGAACGGTGGCCCCCCGTCCATCACCGACACAGGGATGCTCCCTGTCGGCGTCGGCCGTTCCCCATCTCGGCGCCAAACTCGACATCCACGAGGAATACGCCGCCGACAGCGCCGCCCCACGTCTTACCGAACTTCCCCACGCAACCCTTTGTTGTGACCCGCTCTTTGAACGCCCTCTGCAACTGGGAATGACCGTGGCCAACAACCCTGTCGCTCGTCCTAATGAGAACGGCATGTGCAGTTCACGTCCTTTATCCGTGTAGGGGACGGCGACGTGCAGCTCTCCGCTGGAGAGGTTGACGACATCCTTGCTGCACGAAGCCAACGAGACGACAGTCGCCGACCGGCTCCCGAAGGTGCCCAGCTTTCTCGGCGTGCCATTGTCGACCTGTACGGGCGGCAGTCCAAGAGTCGCGACGCGACGCTCCGGCGGCTCGGAATCTGTGTCGATGACGGAACCCCCGCACTTGCTGGCTGGCTTCTGCTTGGAGATGAGCCGGCGGCGCGGAGCCCGATCGCTCGCGTGGCATGTATGAGCAGTCCGCGTCCGGGTGATCCAGTGGTGCACGCCAGCGGGGTGTTCATGTCGAGGGCACGATCGGTGAGTTGATCGATGGGGTCATGGAGTGGCTTGAACGTGAACTCGGTGTTGTTCAAGTCAGCAAGCGCGGGACGATGGTCGACGAACTTGACTTCCCAGCGGAAGCACTTCGCGAAGCGATCTCGAACGCATTGATCCACCGAAGCCTCGGCCCAATCTCGGAGTCGACAACCATCGGCGTTCGCGTCACACCCGCGACAGTGGAAATCACCAGTGCCTACAAACTCACCACCTCGGCCGCCGCCAACTAGAGCGGCACCGAGACTGACTGTTCGGCAGGTTCCGTTCTTGAATACTTCGTAGTTCTCGGAATATCGATCTCGAAGTAGCCGAGTGTCCAAGAAGAGCACGCTTCGGGGAGGGTCTGGTGACGGAGCATGGGTCCACGACTGAAGCGGCGCGACCCTCGGGAACGGTGACGTTTCTGTTTACGGACGTGCAAGGTTCCACGCCGTCGCTGGGAACTTCCCCTTTCTCGCACCCAGTGTTGTTGCAGTGATGAGTGGCGACTTCGAACGGTGGTCGCGGCCGCCAGTCCGGCACGATCGGCTACGGCCGTCAGTGCACGCCGATCCGCACACCGGACGATAACGCAACATTCATCAGCCGGTCGTCGCACCGAGGACGGAACAGGTCTCGTGTTCGCGTTCGATGCCCAGCGCCCCAAGTTAAGAAAGGGGTCGAGCGCTGGGGAACGAACTTTTTTTGTGTTCAGACAACGGATTGCCACCGTTTGGGAAACCGTGGCCGCTAGCCTCAAATCCATGTCACTTCCTCCCGCACTGTCGACCGAAACCCGTATGGCCGCTCTCGAAAAGGCGGCCGAAGTACGCCGTGCGCGCGCCGAGTTGAAAGACCGTCTGAAGATGGGGTCGGTCTCGCTCCAAGAGGTCCTTGACGCCGCCTCGAACGACGAGATGATCGGCAAGACCAAGATGCTGACCGTTCTCGAGTCGCTTCCGGGCCTCGGCAAGGTCAAGGCCCGTCGCCTTCTCGACGAAATCGGTATTGCCGATACCCGTCGTGTGCGGGGCCTGGGAGACAACCAGCGTCGCCGTCTCCTCGAATCCGTTAGCTGACCGGCCTTCGTTTTTTGCGTCGCCTCCGCACCGCTGTCGTCCGAGAACGGTAGTTCTGTGGAGCCCATCATTTTCGTCCTCTCGGGGCCATCAGGCACCGGCAAGGGAACGATCGTCGACGCCCTGGTCGGTGACGACGAAACCCTGTGGTTGAGTCGCTCCTGGACCACCCGCAACCGACGCAAGAACGAATCGCCTTACGCCTACCGCTTCGTAGACGGAGAAACGTTTCGTCGCCACATCGCAGAACAAGGCTTCGTCGAATACGCGGAGGTGTTCGGCAACTTCTATGGGACGCCAGTGCCGACACCCCCTGCGGGCTGCGACGTTGTACTTGAAATCGATGTCCAGGGCGCCGTCCAGGTCCGGGAAAAGTATCCTGACGCCGTGCTGATCTTCGTGGAGCCACCCAACCGGGAGGCCCAGGAAGCTCGACTCCGGTCGCGGGGAGACGACGACGTGGTCATCGCTAAGCGCCTCGCCAAAGCCGAGGCGGAAGAAGAAATCGGGCACCGGATTGCCAACCACGTCGTGGTAAATGACCGGCTTGAGCGGGCGGTGGCCGAAGTGGCTGGTATCGTGGAGGGCTACCGCGCATCGCGCGCGGCTCAAACCGGCTGGTAGTTGCAGGCCTGCATCTTGTCGGCTCCGCAATGATCCAGTTCCCGAGTGTTCCGGCAGTACCCGCAGTAATCCAGCAGTACCAATCGCAGAAGAACCAATCGCAAGAAGAACGAGGCAGCACCATGACTCAGCGCCGCGCAACAATGATCAACCCCGCAATCGAAGATCTTCTGGCGAGGGTCGACTCGAAGTTTACGTTGGTTACCGTCTCGGCTAAGCGGGCCCGCCAAATCAACTCGTACTTCAATCAACTCGGCGACGGCCGTGGCGCAATGATTCCCCCGCAGGTGGCCTCGGTCAGCCGTAAACCACTGTCGATTGCCCTTGAAGAGATCGTCGCGCAAAAGATCGAATACACCCGGATCACTCCCGACGTGCCGGCGGAGCCCGTCGCTGCAGCTGCGGCCGAGTAACTGCTCGGCCTACGAGTCCCCGTTACCCAGCGTCGTTGACCCGTCGATACGTCGATGGCCGAGGGTAGGGGTCCCAGGTTGTCATCAACCATGCCGTCTCCGTCGCCTGACCTGAGCAGCATCGCGGGCAAGCGGATTGTCCTCGGCGTAAGCGGAGGCATTGCCGCGTACAAGGCCGTCGAAATCTGCCGACGCCTCGTCGATGCCGGAGCGTTCGTTTCGCCCGTTCTCACCGAAGACGCTCTCCGCTTCATCGGGAAATTGACCTTCGACGCGCTCGGGTCCGAACCAGCGCAGGTGCACCTCTGGGGCGGGGAAAACCCGATTCCCCACACGAAACTCGGGCAGAATGCGGACCTGATCGTGATCGCCCCAGCCACTGCCCGAGTTCTGGCCAAGTACACGGCTGGGTTGTCCGACGATCTGCTCACGGCCACGTTGCTGGCTACCCGGGCTCCGGTTCTGGTCTGTCCGGCGATGCATACCGAAATGTGGGAGCACCCATCGGTACAGGAGAACCTGGTCACGCTGCGGCGTCGCGGTGTGCATGTTCTGGAACCCGAGAGCGGTCGGCTTGCCGGTGGCGACAGCGGGGCTGGGCGCCTGGCGAACCCGGCCGCCGTCGTTGTAGCTGTGGCCGGAGTGTTGGCTATCGGCTGCGATCTCGTCGGACGCCGGGTCCTTGTGAGCGCCGGTGGTACCCGGGAGCCGATCGACCCCGTTCGTTTCATCGGCAACCGCTCCAGTGGCAAACAGGGCTACGCCGTCGCTTTCGAGGCACGTTGTCGGGGGGCCGAGGTCGTGATTGTGAGCACCGTAAAGCTGGCTGCCCCCTCTGGCGTCCGGGTCGTGTCGGTTGAAACGGCCGCGCAGATGCACGACGCGATGATGGCCGAATCCGAAGCGGCCGACATCATCGTGATGAGCGCGGCGGTCGCCGACTTTCGACCCAAGCTGGTGGCCGAATCGAAGATCAAGAAGCAGGGTGGGGCTCCCGAGGTAATCCTTGAACCGACGGTCGACATTCTGGCCGCGTTGGGAAAAGTTAAGCGCGCAAATCAAGTGCTGGTAGGTTTCGCCGCTGAGACCAATGACCTGGTCGCCAACGCACTCGAAAAGGTGAAGCGGAAGAACCTTGACCTGATCGTGGCCAACGACGTGAGCGCCCCCGGCGTCGGGTTCGAACACGAAACGAACGCCGTCACGATCCTTGATCGCCTTGGTGGTTGCGAATCAATTTCCCTCACCGACAAGCGCGAGATCGCCCGTCAGGTGATCGACCGCGCCGTGTGGTTCGCCAACTCCTGAGTCCGGTCGGGGCGAAGCAAGGTCGTTGCGCGCAATGCTGGCCCGGTCCTTCCCATCCATCCTGCGGCGGACGCTTAGGCCGACCGGCTCAACTCGGCACAGGCTCACCTGGGTCGATGTGACCAAATCATCTCTGAGTCCTCGTTTGTCGCCGTACTTCGCTGGTAACGTTCCAACCTCAACCACCACCGATGTGCACTAGCGCACTCGGCTCTTCAAAAGGGGTTCACTCATGGCCAAATGGACGTTTACGTCGGAATCGGTGACGGAAGGTCATCCCGACAAAATGGCGGATCAGGTTTCCGACTCGGTACTTGACGCGATCTTCACCGAAGATCCCATGGCGCGTGTCGCCTGTGAAACCCTGCTGACGACAGGTCTTGTGGTCGTCGCCGGCGAAATCACCACCACCGCATACGTCGACATTCCGAAGTTGGTACGTCGTACCGTCAACGGCATTGGCTACGACCACGGCGACAAAGGATTCGACGGCAACACCTGCGCCGTCATCGTGTCGATCGACGAGCAGTCACCCGATATCGCGATGGGCGTCGACAAGGCTTTTGAGGCGCGTACCGAACACGATATCGACGCTGAGCTCGACTCCCAGGGCGCCGGCGACCAGGGCATGATGTTTGGCTACGCATGCGATGAAACTCCCGATCTCATGCCGCTGCCGATCTGGTTGGCGCACCGTATGGCCGAGCAGTTGGCAAGGGTTCGCAAGAACGGTACGCTCGCTTACCTTCGTCCCGACGGTAAGACCCAGGTCACGTTCGACTATGAAAACGGTGCACCGACCGCCCTCAAGACGGTGCTCATCTCGACGCAACACGCGCCTGGAGTCAACCTCGAGCGTCAGCTGCACAACGACCTGCTTGAGCACGTTGTGAAGCCGGTCATTCCGGAGCAGTTCCGTGGGGATGCGTACCGATTCCTGTCGAACCCGACCGGCAACTTCGTTCTCGGTGGTCCGCACGCCGACACCGGCCTGACCGGCCGCAAGATCATCGTCGACACCTACGGCGGCGCCGCCCGCCACGGCGGCGGTGCCTTCTCCGGTAAGGACCCGTCGAAGGTTGACCGCTCGGCGGCCTACGCGGCCCGGTGGGTGGCTAAGCACGTGGTTGCGTCGGGTGCTGCCTCTCGATGCGAACTCCAGGTCGCCTACGCCATCGGCGTCGCCCGACCCGTTTCGCTCCTCGTGGAAACGTTCGGCACCGGCACGGTTTCGCAGGAAACGATCGAAGACGCGGTGAACTCGGTGTTCGACCTCCGCCCGGCCGCCATAACCCGCGATCTCGACCTGCGTCGCCCGATCTTCCAGAAGACCGCGGCATACGGGCACTTCGGTCGCAACGAGCCGGAATTCACCTGGGAGCACCTGACCCGCCTCGACGCGTTCAAGGCGGCCTGCGGCCTCTGAGCCTTGCCCCTCGGCGCACGAGTGGTCGCGGGTGTCATACCCGTTCGGTAAGGTCGGTCGTATGGATCGAACTGTTGAACGCCGGGTCGTTCGGGTGTTGCCCGACGAACCCGGTCTGAACAAGACGTTCGATTATTTCCTACCCAAAGACTTCCACGACACGCCGTCGACCGCACCCGACCCGGCCCCTCCCGCGTCGACCCGGTTGGTGGCTACCGAACAATCCCCCGCCCACACAACGGGCGTCTCACCTTCCGCTTTTCAAGCATCCGCAGCCAAACACACTTCCGCTGAACACTCTTCCGCTGAACACATTTCCGCTGAACACACTTCCGCCAAACACATCGTCGATGGTGCCGAGCTCATCAAGCTCGGCACCATTGTGCGTTTTTCACTCGCCGGCCGACGGGTCGGGGGTTGGATTGTGGGCGTCGACGTCGAGCCGGCCACTGAACCCGCCAAACTCAAGGCGCTTTCGAAGGTGTCGGGCCTCGGCCCGAGCGAGGAGCTGCTGTCACTCGCAAAATGGGCCGCGTGGCGTTGGTGGGGGAAGCCGGCCCATTTTCTGCGCACCGCATCACCCGATCATGTCGTGCGGGGCCTCCCTCCGGTCCGGCCATTTGACCCCGCGCTCCTTTCGGTCAACGCCGTTCTCGACGACATGGGTGACCTGGCTGCCGACGTGTTCTACCCGTCCGATGATTCCGATGTCGCCCACGGGCCGGTCGTTGTGCGGATGGCACCTTCGTTCGATCCCTATCCGCTACTGGTTGAGGCGGCGCGGTTTGTTGCCCCTAAGGGACTACTCGTGATTGCTACATCCCTCGCAAGTGCCGCCCATCTCGCCCGGCGTTTGCGAAGGGCCGGTGCACCGGTTGCGTTGTTGCCGACCGAGTGGGCGCGGGCCGCGGCCGGAGGGTGCATTGTTGTCGGAGCCCGGTCGGCGGCCTGGGCGCCGATCCCCGATGCAGCCGCGATAGTCGTACTGGACGAACACGATGAGGTTCACAAGCAGGAGCAAACACCGGCGTGGAACGCCCGTGATGTTGCGGTTGAACGAGGGCACCGGCTGCGAATTCCTGTGGTGCTCACCTCGCCGATCCCTTCGGTCGAGGCCCTGTCGATTCCCGGGGTGCGGGTGGTTGAGCCTTCTCGATCCGTCGAGCGGCGTGGTTGGCCACGGATCGATGTGATCGACCGGGCCCAGGAAGATCCGGCCCGGCAGGGGATCGTGAGTGATCGGCTGGTGTCGCTACTGCGTAGCAACGACCGGGTCGTGTTGGTGCTCAACCGGACCGGTCGGGCGAAGCTCCTGGCGTGCGTGGCATGTGGAGCGCTGTGCCGATGTGAGCATTGCGACGGCGCAATGGCAATGCCGAGTGACTCATCGTCCTTGGTGTGTCAGCGTTGCGAACGCGATCGTCCACCGCTTTGCGCGTCGTGTGGAGCCGGCAGGTTAAAGAACGTCCGGGTCGGGGTCACCCGCGCACGCGAGGAATTGGAGGCCCTGGCGTTGAGGCCCGTGGGCGAGATGACCGCCACTTCGCCCGACCCGCACGACAGCATCCGGGTGATCGTGGGAACAGAGGCAGCGTTGCACCGGGTCGGTGCGGCCGACGCGGTGGTGTTCCTCGACTTCGATGGCGAACTGCTCGCGCCCCGGTACCGCGCTGCGGAGGAGGCGATGCACCTGTTGGTTCTGGCCACCCGGCTGACGGGCGGTAAAGGAGACGACGGTCGGGTCTTCATCCAGACCCGCCAGCCCGATCATCCGGTCGTCAAGGCTGCGGTGTTGGGCGACCCGTCTCGGGTCATGGCCGGCCAACTGGCGCTGCGACAATTGCTGGGTTTCCCCCCGACGAAGGCCGTCGCGGCCGTCAGCGGCGCCGGTGCCGAAGTGGTCGCGGAAACGGTGCGATCGCTTGAGCCGACGATCCGGGTGGAGGGGCCGGCCGGCGGCCCGTACCTGCTCAAGGCGCCAACCCAGGCCGTGCTGTGCGGCGTGCTCGCGAAGGTGGAGCGACCGGCCGAACGTGTACGGGTCGAGGTCGACCCACTCCGCATCTGACCGGGCCGCCCCGTTGATCGTTTCCGCGCCAAACGATCAACGGGCGGCGCATCCGGGCTGCTGGTTGAGCCACGATACAGCTGCGTTGAGAACAGGATCGGTAGCGGAGCCGACGTTGCTCCAGTCGATCGTCACGGGCTGCTCGGGCAGGATCGGACCGTCGTAGACGTTGCCCGCCCGGTCGACGTCAACCGCGTTGAGAATGTCGAGAAACGCACCATCTGGCATGCGCTTGCGCACATTGAAGGTGGTGAGACCGACGGTCTTCTCGCCAAAGGACCGGCTGTTGGGTCTATGACGAAACGCAATTGCCGTCGCTTCCCCTGCGCTCGCTGTCAGCCCGCTCGTCAGTACCGCAACCGGCGGCAGCGGGTCAGCCGGACGGTACGGTCGATCGACCACGACCGTGGCACTGTCTCCCGCGAACAGGGCGCCGTCGGTGTAGCTCCACATCGTGCGGGCACCGCTCGCGTTGAGCTGCCCGGCCACTTCCCCTGCCCCGAGCAGCGGTCCGAGCCCGGCGAGCATTGCATAGATGTACCCACCGCGGTTCCGGCGTAGGTCGACAACCCATCCGCAGCGCGGGTCAGCGTCGGTGGTGCGGATAGCGTCTTGCAACCCCTGGGCGAAGCTCTTCTGAACGGCGTCGTCGCCGATGATTCCGGGCACATCGAGATATCCCAGGGGCCCAACGGCGCCTCCGACTTTTGGTGGCACGACAACAGCCGTAGGTACACTTATCAAAGTGACGGTGCCAACGGCCATCACGAGGTTCTTCGGAAGACGAAGGCCCTTACGGGTTATCGTGACGACGATCTTCGACGGGAAGTCGCCGCGCTTGTCCCGTGGAACGGTGATGTTGGTGTCGGTGTGCACGGGCGTCATGCCATCGATCTTCGAGATCCGATCGCCGACCCGGAGTCCGGCCCTGAAGGCCGGCGATCCGTCGGCCACGGTGACGACAGTTCTGGACGGCCATACGGCGACAAACCCGAAGCCGCTGTAGTTACCGGTGCTTTGCAGCAGCGCCTGCGGCGGGCGCGTGAACGACGAGTGCTTGTCGTCCATTGTCTTGATGACGGTGGCGATGATGTCGTGCGCGTTCTCGATCGAGGTCGCGCTTTGGGCCTTGGCTTGTGCGGTGTTTCGGATCGCGCGCCAGTCGATGGTCGATTTCCGAAACGATGCCTGGTCGATGAAGTCCAATGCCTCGTTGACATAGGAAACTGGCGTAACGGGTGGTGGCGTCGAGGTGCTGGAGGAATCACCTTGATACAGGATCCGTGAGGCAGCGATCGATGCCGCGCCCACGCGGTCCGCCGTAGTTGACGTCAACGCGCCCGCGGCAACTGCGTTCAGCGTCACGACCGCGAGCATGGCCGCAAAACGTCGCATCACGGCGTCGACATCTCGCTTGCGGTTTCCACGGAGAAGAACCTACCGGTTGCCGGGCGGCGTCTGTGGTTAGGGCCGATCAGGTTTCGATGGCCTATCGGGAAGTGAAGAGCGACAGCAGATCGTCGGCGTAAAGCTCGAGGCGTCGAGGACCCATCCCTTCGACCTTGGCGAGGGCTGCGAGGGTCGTCGGCCGGGCGGCGGCGAGAGCTTGGAGGTGCCTGTCATGCATCACGACGTATGGGGGTACAGCATCGGCCTTTGCCCGGGCGCTTCGCCACGTCCGCAGTGCTTCCAACAGGTCGGCGTCGAGGGCTGACAGGTCGGGTGCACCTGTGGTTGTAGTGTCTCCGCGCTTTTTGGCCGCCCTCCGCTCGGCAACCGACGCACGGCCCGGTATCCGCGTCGGGGAAGCCGGCGCGGCCGAGGAAATGGTGGTTGCCGACGACTTAGCGGACGAGGGTTTGGCGACGTGTTTCGGGTCGAGTTCGACGATAAACGGTGATGGTTTCGCCGAGTCGGTGAGTAGCGCCACGTGTTCGATTCCGCGCGTGATACCTACGTGGAGAATGCGGCGCTCCTCCTCGTCGTCATCGCTCAACCGGTGCGGAAAGAGACCGTCGTTGACCCCGAAGAGTATGACGACGGGCCACTCCTGCCCCTTCACCTTGTGAATTGTGGCCAGCGTGATCTCTTCGGTGGAGCGACCGGCCGACGGTCCGCCTCCGATGCTGCGGCCTGTCCCTCGAACCGTCATCGTTAGGGCGTCTTCCTCGTCGGGGAACTCGGACGATCCCTCGAGGTTGTCAGATGTTGCACGCATGTCTGGTCGAGGGTTGAGTGCCGCCCGCAGCCATGTTTCGAATCCGGTAGCAGCGGGATGGAGATCCGCCACCTGCTCAAGCGCCTCGAGGTCATCGAGGTGGGATCCACTGGCCGATGCATCGAGCATCGTCATGGCTTGGCCGAGACCGACATCGTTCTTGATCGACCGCAGGATGTCGCGGGTCGTGCCTCGCATCGCGACCCGGGTGATCTGGGCCAGGTCGGCGGCAAATGCGTCGACTTTCATGGCCACCTTCGGGTCGTCGAGACTCGATGAGACTCGGCGGAGTTGTTCAACCGTCATGGTCTTTCCCCGGAACCATTTGTCGATCCACTGGGGAAGCCCCCGCGACGGTCGACGGAGAACTTCGGTTAGGTCGGTCACCGCAAAGCCGCCGGGGTTCGTCGCGATACGGAGGTAAGCGAGCGCGGCACGGACGCCGGTGCGCTCAAGGGCATGCTCGTCGAGTCCGCCCGCGGCTGCAATCCCGGCTTCTCGAAGCGCGACCTGGGGGGCCAGCAGGGTCGAGTTCACCCGGGTGAGTATGGCGATGTCGGAAAGCGGAGTGCCCGCAGCCATATGTGTACGTATGAGTTTCACGAGTTCCTGGGCGCCGGACTGTGTGGCGTGCCGAATGGTGTCAAGTGAATCGGGAGCCGGGTCGCGATGTGACCTGATGGTCTTGGGAATGCGACGTCGGTTGTGGGACAGCAGTGCTCGGGCGGCATCCACAACGGCAGGGCGGCAGCGGTAGTTGACCTCAAGTGGATGGGTCGTTGCGTGCGGAAACAAGTCATCGAAGTTGAGGAGAAACGTCGGGTCGGCGCCGGCGTAGCCATAGATGACCTGATCGTCATCGCCCACACCGAACACGTCGAGTCCGGGCAGCGAAAGCAGCCGGAGCATCAGCACGTGGGCGGGTGTGAGATCCTGGAACTCATCGACCAGCAGGTGACGATGCCGAGCCTGTTGGGTGCGTCGGAACTCGCCGTCGGTAAGTAGTCGTTGGACGGCTCCATATATCTGCTCGTCGAAATCAACCGCCCCGAGGTCTCGGAGCGCAGCGCGGTAGCCGTCGAACGCTTCGGCGATTCCCGGTACGTCGTCGCGTTCGTCTTCGACTTCTGAGGGGTCGACGAGGCCGAGGCGGATCGTGCTTAGCGCTTCCAGATACGGTCCGATCGGATCGACGTTGGCCCGCCTCGTAGGCTTTGGCACCAGCCCTTCGATGATGCGACGGCACTCGCGTTCTGCAAGAACGCGGGGCCGGCCGAGCAACTCCCAACCCAGTGCGTTGAGCGTGACGACGCGCGGCCGGAACGCGCGGCAACGGTGGGCCAGCTCCTCCTGGGCGCGTCGGTTATAGGCAACCGCGCAGACGAGCTCGCGCTCGACCTGCTGGTTACCGAGCAGATGACGCAGACGTTCGGTGAGGACCCTGGTCTTTCCGCTGCCGGCCGGAGCCACGATGCGCGCCGGACCGGCTCCGTGGGAAACGGCGAGAAGCTGATCCGGAGCGAGCGGAATTTCCGGTGTGGGTTCGGTTGGAGCCGCGGCCGGTCGAAGGGACCCGAGTTCGACCGATTCGCTGTGTACATAAAATAATCCGCCAGGGAGCGGACTTCGTGGGCCGCCGTCGATCCACGCCTCCCGGCCGTCGGGCAGCCGCACGTCGGCCGGACCGTCGGGGGTTTCGACGGCTCCGATACGTGACGCCTTGCGGCTCCACCACCACTGCGGAGGCGCCCCTTTACGTGCGTCGTAGTTATTTGCCCACACAAGATGATGGAGGCGGTCGCCGGGGAAGTCGATGTTCGTGGCTAGCTTCCACGGTTCGATGTTGATCGTGTCGGGTGTGCGCCACTGCGCCGCATCAATGAGCAGCCTAACGACCACGGGCCGGCGGTGAAGCCATGCATCGTGAAGCGCATCGATGGCCTTTGGGCCATCGACCGTCAGGACCTCGGCCTTCCGCCATGGCTCCGGTGTGGGGTCGTCGGCCAGCAGGACAACGCCACGCCCGAACTCGGGAGGTCCGGGAAAAGGCATATCCTGATCGTAGTAAGGCTGGTGTGGACACCGATGCGAGCATGATGACCGATGCGAGCATGACACCGATGCGAGAATGGTGACCGAGTGGTGAACCACGACCCCGGATGGGAGTTCGACGCCGCTTTGCCGATTCCGGAATCACGGTCCCAGGCTCGAAACGAGGTGGACCGGGTGCGCCGCTTCAGTCCTCACCGCAACCTTCAGCTTCGTACCAACGCAACCGGCAGTCGCTTTCTGCGGGGTAGAAGAATTCCCCGCACCGCAGGGCCATCGATGACCAACAGGAGTCATCGAGGGCGAGGACGTCGACAAGGTCAACTCCGAGGCCGGCCAGTACCTGGCCCGCCGATCGCCAGTTCTGGTCCTCGAGTTCCTTGGCGCGCGCCGACGGCGGAGATGGGGTCGACTGCGCAAGATCAGCGCCGGCGCCCAGTTTTCGTACGATGCCGAGGATGACAGCGGGTGTTGACCTCAGAGGGTTTCCGTCGGAAGCACTTGTGGCTTCGCCAATGACCCTCACGATCCGGTCGAGTTCATCGGCCGGAGCATTATGAACGGCCAACACGACCGTTGGCTCACGATTCCCGTCGAGAAACAAGACGAGCACGCCCGACTCGAAACCTTCCGGGCGTGAAAGGTCAAGAGCATCGACGGCATCGAACGGGTCGTGGATTGGCCAGCGGGCGCTCTCGGTGTCGGGGCGGAGCGGTCCGCGTGCGTCGAGTTGATCGAGCCGAACCGGGGGAGTGGTGCCCACCTTGTTCGGACGGTGACGGCCGGGTGGGCGGTGGAAACGTTGGGCAGCCATGGCGCGCCCCTTTCACTGGGTTCGAACGCGCGCAGCCGCAAGGCCGGTGGCGTGTCGTTTTGTGAAGGGGGAAGCGGAAGCACGAGGCGACGCTGCCAAGCTAAACGAGGGGGTGTGACCATCCGCAAAACTGCCCGTTTTGGGGATGGTTCTTGCGGCACCCGTACCGAAAGCATCCCCAAAGGCTCGGGCCCGGGTAGCAGTGAGCTATGCGGCGCCGACGGTTGACGAGGCCGCGTGCGACGCGATGTGCCCGGTCAAGGCGGGCCACAGGGGGTCGGGGAGGTCGTGACCCATATCTTCGATGAGCTCCAGCCGGGCACCCGGAACGAGTTCGGCTGTGCGGTGGCCACCCGACAACGTGATGAGTGTGTCGTCGAGCCCGTGGATCACAAGCGTCGGAACGTTGAGCGAACGCAGTGCATCGGCTCGTGAGCCTGAGGCCACGATCGCTCCGAGTTGGCGAGCGGCACCCTCCGGGTAGAAGGAACGGTCGAAGGACTCTCCGGCGCGGGCCCGGATCGCGTCGAGGTCGCGGTACTTCTTCGACATCCAGATGGTCCACGAGTCGACCGCCGACTGCACGTACGCGTCGCGCTCGGTCGGCGAAGGCGCCAACAACGCCGCTTGTACTTCGGGCGATGACTGCCCGTACTCAACCTCGCCGGTCATCGACATGATCGAGGTGAGCGAGAGGCAACGTTCGGGATGTTCGATTGCCATCGTCTGAACGATCATCCCGCCCATCGACGCGCCAACGATATGCGCACGTTGTATCCCCAGATTGTCGAGCACCGACCACGCGTCGTCGGCCATGTGGGAGAGGGTGTAAGGGACCTGGTCGGCCACAAGTTCCGGGCGGTTGAGCATCACCGCAGTAAGGATCAGGTCCATGTCAACGGCGACGCCGTCGTGTTTCGTAGAAAGACCGCAGTCACGATTGTCGAAGCGGATGACGTGGTGGCCCGCGTCGGCGAGTTGCCGACAGAACCCGACCGGCCAGCCCGTCATTTGAGCGGTGTACCCCATGACCAGAAGCATTGGACTCCCCTTGGGGGAGCCGAACGTGTCATATTCGAGGGTGATTCCGGCTGGGTTCGTAAACGAAGGCATGCCTACCAGACTACCGAAGCGAAGTCTGCCACCCGTCCAAGTCGCTTTCGAGGAAGCAGTCCGACGACGCGGCGGGTCACGTCGTGATTTCTTTCAGGAAGGCGCAGACTTCGCCCAGGTCGCGCGAACGACGCATCGGTGGAAGCGCCTGGAGCAGGTCGTAACGGTACGACCTGGCGGTGTTCAGGCGGGGATCGAGAACGGCGACGACGCCGCGGTCAGTTGACGTGCGAATGAGGCGGCCCGCTCCCTGGGCCAGCATCATCGACGCACGGGGAAGATCAATGAGCCGGAACGCGGCGTCGCCGACCCGTTCACGGCGGGCGACGAGAAGGGGTTCATCGGGCCGGGCGAAGGGGAGCTTGTCGATGATCACGAGGCTGAGCGCGCGGCCGGGAACATCGATGCCCTGCCAGAATCCCATGGTGGCGAAAAGGCAGCTCGTTTCATCTTCGGAGAAGGCCTTGATGAGTGCCGGTTTGGGCAGATCGCTCTGCGTCAGGATTCGGAACGGAAGTTTGGGCTTCACATCGCTGAGCGCCTCCGCGGCAGCGCGCATGGCTTTCCATGAGGTAAAAAGTGCGAGCGTTCGGCCCCCCGCCGCTTCCATAAGCGCACGTATTTCTTTGTGAGTTGCTGCTTCGAAGCTGGCAGAGCGTGGGTCTGGCATGGTGACGGCGCAGTACAACATGCCCTGGCTTCCGTAGTCGAACGGGCTGCCGACATCGAGGATCGCGGTCGAGTCTTTAGGAAGCCCGAGTCGCAGACTGAGATTCGATCGAATGGTTGCGCTCGTGAGGATTGCGGTTGTGGAACTCCACGTCGTGAGAGAAAGCGTCGATGCGACGTCGACCGGCGCGATTCGCAGGACCGGGCCCCGCGTGCTCGAAGCCCCTTCCACCCACGCAACACGGTCCTCCGCGTAGTCGCTGCTCGGCTGCTGCGTCGCCGCTTCTGTTCGCCCGCCGTCGGGAGCTCCAGAATCCTCGCCGTGGTCTGATGACGACCCGAGAGCGCGCCGTTCGTTCGGATTCGTCCCGAGTTCCGACGCAATGAGCAACTCTTCGGCAAGGCCGGTGGCGGCCTGGACCGCCCGGAGCTTCTTCGGGCCTAGACCACCGGGCGCGTTGTCGTCGATCATTCGGAGAAGCGACATCGCCTTGTTGACGCGCTGGATTGCGGTCACGAGTGCCTGACGGATCGGCTCTTCGGCGCCCGGCCCCCGCACCAGACGCTGTCCCGAGTACGGCGTGAGCGCACTTTCGATCTGGGTTCCGGCGTCGATCAGATCGACGCTTGCGTCGGCATCGACAATGACCTGGCGAAGGCGGGAGGCAAGGAACGCGAACCGTCCGGCCGAGATCTCGATGGCGAAGCTGTCGGACATGATGTCTTCGACTTCATGCGCTTCGTCGAAGATCACGACGTCGTGTTCCGGAAGCACGTAACCGCCGCTGCGGACGTGCTGTCCGTACAGGTGGGTGTTGACGACGATCACGTCGGCGTCGGCGGCCCGGGCTCTTGCTCTTTCCGCAAAGCATCCTTCGCCGCTCGGACATTTCGCCGCGCCGGGACACTCTCCGGCGCTGACGCTGACCGCCGACCAGGCCGGTCCGAGGGGTTCGAACGAGAGCTCAGCCCGGTCGCCAATTTCGGTATCTTGAGCCCAGTCGATCAGCGCGTCGATCTGCTCGAGTACCTTCGCCCCGTCGAAACGACGCGAGGTCTCGCCATCGTCGAGGAGCTGCATTTGCTGTTTCGGGCCCTGCAATTCGGCTGCCTTTTGCACACAGAAGTAGTTGCTGCGACCTTTCAGCAGTGCGAATGTGAACGGTACGTCAAGATGTTCGGCCAAGAAGGGGAGGTCCTTGGCGGCGAGCTGATCCTGAAGAGCTTTGGTCGCAGTCGAGACCACCACCGTGGCTCCCGAGATGATCGCCGGAACCAGGTAGCCCAACGACTTTCCGGTGCCGGTCCCGGCTTGGATGATGAGGTGCCCGCTGTTGGCGATCGCCTTCGCCACGGCAACGGCCATCGTGCGCTGCCCCTCACGGACCTCGCCGCCTCCGGGTAGGGCCGCGGTAACTTTGGCCAGGGCATCGGTGACCGCGGAACCGTCGTCGGGGTTGTCGGGTGGTCCGTCGGGTTTGCCGTCAGTCGGCACGGGGCGCGCGTTGCTGTCGGACGAGTAGCTCATGGGGACCAAGACGCTAGCCCCCGTCCGCCGAGAGCCGGCGCCGGTTCCGCTGAATCCGGTTTATGTCCACGGTTTGACATGTATACGACGCGAACTGTGGACATAAACGCCGAGAGCCGGCCCGGGCGACACCAGAATTGTGGAGGATTTGTGGAGGTTTCCGAAGCGGGGTGCCCGCGGCACGGCAAAACGCGTCGGGGCCGCTAACGTCAGAGGAATGCGGTCGCCATTCCCTTCGACGCTTCCTCCCGGTATCGATTCGTCATATCTACCTCGACACATCGCCTGCGTGATGGATGGGAACGGGCGCTGGGCCACTCGCCGTGGTCTACCCCGAACCGACGGTCACGCTGCGGGAGAGGAAGCACTGTTCGATGCGGTGGAGGGAGCGCTTGAACTTCGGGCTGAGTGGTTCACCGTCTATGCGTTCTCGACGGAGAACTGGAAGCGCCCGATCGACGAAGTGCGTTTCCTCATGCACTTCAACGAGTCGATTCTCGTTCGGCGTCGCGACGAACTCAACGATCTGGGCGTCCGGGTTCGTTTCATCGGTCGTCGTAACTGGCGCGTGCCGGGTCGGTTGATCAAGCAGATCGAAGCGGCGGAGGACCTCACGCGCAAGAACCGTCGGATGACGCTGTCGTTCGCGTTCAACTATGGCGGACGAGCTGAATTGGTCGATGCCGTGCAGCGGATCATCGGAGACCGGGTCCCGGCCAACAAGATCGACGACAGGTTGATTTCGAAGTACCTCTACGCACCCGATATGCCTGACCCCGACCTCATGATCCGGACCTCGGGGGAATACCGCACGTCGAACTTCCTCCTGTGGCAGTTGGCCTATTCCGAGCTTGTGTTCACCGAGGTGTTGTGGCCCGACTTCCGTCGCAAAGACCTGTTCGACGCCGTGAAGGAGTTTCAGGCCCGGGAGCGCCGCTTTGGTGGCGTAGAAGCAGCGAACACCGCAGGTTCGTGAGCCTCTACCGCTGCGAAGGCATTGTTCTGCGCACCTACAAACTGGGTGAAGCAGACCGTATAATAAGTGTGCTCACGAATACGCACGGCAAGGTCCGTGGAGTCGCCAAAGGTGTACGGAAAACGAAGAGCCGCATCGGCGCCCGGCTCGAACCGACATCGTATGTGGCGCTGCTTCTGTACAAGGGGCGGGGTGATCTCGACACGATCAGTCAGGCCGATTCGTTGGAGCAGTACAAGACAATCCGTGAAGACCTCGACCGCATCACCCACGCAACGGCGATGCTTGAAGCCGCCGACATTGTCAGCATTGAAGGTCAGGTTGACCAGCGTCTGTTTGAGATGCTTCTCGGCGCCCTGCGTCAACTCAACAAACAGGACTCGCCGCTACTGGTTCCGGCGTTCTTTTGGAAGCTATTGGCCCACGAAGGCTATGAACCCTCGCTCGACGAATGCGTGCGGTGCGGGTCGCCCGACGATCTGGTCGGCTTCGATCCAGCCGCCGGAGGCGTGACCTGCAAAGCCTGCACGATCGGTTCACGGATGAGCTACGACGCACACCAACTGATGCGAGAGATTCTCGGCGGACGCCTGTCGCGGGCGCTCCAGGAACCGATGAGCGCCACTACGCATGAGGTTGAGCGGCTCGCGACGATTTCTCTAGAACACCATCTCGAGCGTCGTCTGAAGGCCGGTCGTCTGCTGGATCGTGGCTGAAGCGACGGTGTGCCCCGCCGCGTCGGGCAGACTGATTGGCGGACTGAATCGGTGACCGATTGATGATGCCCCCGGCAGGCATGAACGGTGCCTACCTGAATCAAGTTTTGAGCGGTCTTGGCCGATGAAAGAGCCGGAGGTTCGGCCGTGCACAATGGATTCCACTCAGCCCGTCCACATCGAAAGCGGCGGTGGTTGTCGGTCTCGCTCGCTGTTGGTTTGGGTGCGGGTATCGGCACGGCAGGCTCGGCCGACGCCGTGGCCCGTCGAACGAGTCGAAGGGTTCCGCTTCGCAGCACCACGACCACGCGATTGCCCCTGAACGTTACGAGCACCGCAACGCCGACGAAGGCCCCGCAGGTAACGACCCGACCTCCGACAATCCCGCCGGCGACTACGCCGCTGCTACCAATCCCACCTTCGACAACGCCGCCTCCGACCACCCCCTCTCCGACCACGGTGACCACGGTGACCCCGGTGACCCCGATCGGTACCCCACCTCCGACAACCCCACCTCCGACAACCCGACCTCCGAGAACGCCGGTGACCACATCACCCCCACCCGCGACGAGCAGCAGCCTGGGTTCCTCCGTCGGCGGATGCGCCGTGAGGCCGCCGACGGATCCGTGGAATCAGGACATACGTGCACTTAGTATTCACCCGCAGTCGGCGACTTGGGTCTCGTCTATCAACGGCGGGAGTGTGCGCAACGTGCATCCCGACTTCGGCTCCAATCCCGACTACGGCATACCGGTCACCGTGGTTGGAATGAATCAACCGCCCGTGCCGATTGCCTTCACCGACTATGGCGACGAAAGCGATCCCGGACCTTACCCGATCCCGGTCAACGCCAGGGTCGAAGCTGGGAGCGACCGTCATGTCGTCGTGGTCCAGCAGGGTTCGTGCAAGCTGTACGAGTTGTACAGCGCGTCGTACGCGAACGGAGTGTGGCGAGCCGGTTCCGGTGCGGTGTGGGATCTCAATACCAGTTCCATGCGACCCGCCGGGTGGACGTCGGCTGACGCCGCCGGGCTCCCGATCCTCCCCGGGCTTGTGCGCTATGACGAGGTGAAGAGTGGCGTCATCAACCACGCGCTGCGGGTCACTGTCTCAGCTACTCAGCGCGCATACATTCTCCCCGCGTCGCACTTCGCCGGCAAGTCTGATCCGAAGCTCCCCCCGATGGGTGCCCGCATCCGGCTTCGGGCCGACTTCGATATCAGCGGCTACAACGGCGATTCACTGGTGATCCTCACCGCCATGAAACGCTACGGTCTGATCATCGCTGACAACGGCAGTTCCTGGTTCATCACCGGGGAGACGAACACGCGTTGGAACAACGACGACCTTAACCAGTTGAAGCGGGTTCCCGGCACCGCCTTCGAGGTCGTCGACTCCGGCCCGTTGCACAGCTGAAACGACCAGTAATCGTCAAGGCGTCGGTTTATGTCCACGTTTTGACATGTATGCAGTGCGAACTGTGGACATGAACGTGACGGCGTCGGTTTATGTCCACGTTTTGACATGTATGCAGTGCGCACTGCGGATTCAGAGATAGCGGACGCCCTGGCGGTCGAGTTCTGCGTGGACGGCGCTCAGGGCGATGTCGTTCAGCTCGCGACCTGAACGGATCGATTGGGCCGCGGCGATGCCGGCCCCCTGACCGGCCACGGCACAGCACGCCATGTTGCGGGTGGCGGCGTGGGCGATTCGGTCGCCTCCGATAGCGCGCCCGGTCACGAGCAGACCCTTGACCGACTTGGGCAGCATCGACCGGTACGGGACGTGCATGTACCGACCGGTGGTTGGCAGTATCAGCACGCCGTAACCGTCGATGAACTCGGGGTAGATCCCAATCGTGTCGTCGAAGCGACCTTCGTGGCGCACGTCGGCCTCGGTCATGTTGTACTCGGCATCGATCTTGCGGGTGTCGCGTATCCCGATCGTCATGCCGAAATTCCGCAAGCGCGCATTGGAACAACCTGGGGTGTAGCGGCGGAGCGCTTCGATTGCGAACATCGTCTGACGACGGCCTTCGATCTCAAACTTCGTCATGCTGTCGGGGTCGGTGCCGTCGCATTCGGCCAAATGTACGAGGTTCATGTAGGTGAGCTCGCCGGTATCGTGCATAGCCCCCCAGGTACCCGAGATCGTGTTGAGGTGGGCTGGGATTACGCCCTCGCGGATGGCCTGTGCGAAGGGCTTGCCGAGAAACGGGGAAAACATGTCGTCTTCCTTGCCCGATGTTTCGATCTGCCATTCACCCGTGGCCCAGTCGGCGTAGGTCTGCGGGTCATCGTGGACGCCCTGCATGAAGGCCCGCTTGTCGACCCCGGCGAGGTGAAACATCACCGACGCCGCCTGCATCTGCTCGACGGGAGTCGTCATGGTGGGAGTACCGGCGCGGTACGCGACGTCGGCGTCGCCGGTCGCGTCGATCACGATCCGCGCCAGGAGCGCTTCGCGGCCGGCTTTCGATTCGGTGATGATTCCCGTGATCCGGTCGCCTTCGACGATGGGAGAGGCGAAGGCCCGGTGCAGCATTGGCTTGACACCGGCTTCCTCCACGAGTCGATCGGCGACGACCTTGAATCCCTCCGCATCGATCTCATGCGACAGCGATTGGCTTTCCGGAACCGCAGCGCCCATGGTCTTCGCCCGCTCTTCGAACTCCCAGCCGATTCCGCCCGCTTCGACGGTTTCCTCGTGCCGGTACCAGGCGAAACCTTCCACTCCAACTGTCGTGATGTTGCCCCCGAAACAGCCGAAGCGCTCAACGAGAGTGACCTCGACCCCGGCGCGGGCCGCAGCAAGCGCGGCGGCCAGCCCTCCCGGGCCGGAACCGACGACGAGAACGTCGGTAGTGTGAACGACATCGATCTGACGGGCCGGTTCGGTAATGGTAGAGCGACGTGAGGCCATATCGCCGTTCAGCGTATCGGTGTACCGGGGATCCGTCCGTCCACCCTAAGATCCTCGGCGATCATCGGGTGTGCCCGCAGGGGACCGAACACGACCGAATAGGAACGGATCAGAAGGATTCAGAATGAACCAACCTGGCGCTGAAGAAACTGTGCGACGGGAAGGTCTCACGTTCGCAGCGGTGCTGGCTGAGTTCATCGAGACCGAAGCCCTGCCCGGCACCGGAGTCGAACCGGGCCGGTTCTGGGCCGGGTTCGCCGAACTGGTCGAAACGATGGGGCCACGTAACCGGGCCCTTCTGGAACGTCGGGAGGTTCTGCAGGGTTTGATCGATGAGTGGCATGTTGCCCGGGCCGACCAGCCGATCGACCCTACCGCCTACAGCGCGTTCCTTGTCGAGATTGGCTACCTGGTGCCGGAGGGTCCTCCGTTCTCGATCACCACGGCAAATGTCGACCCGGAGTTGTCGACGATCGCCGGACCGCAACTGGTCGTGCCCGTGATGAACGCCCGTTACGCGCTCAACGCCGCCAATGCCCGCTGGGGTTCGCTCTACGATGCGCTCTACGGCACCGATGCGCTCGGCGACCTTCCCCCCGCCGGTGGCTACAACGCCCACCGGGGGCAGCGGGTGATTGGATGGGCAAGGAAGTTCCTCGACGACACCTTCCCGCTGGCCGGTGGCTCGCACGTCGAGGTCGACCGCTACCGCGTGGCCGACGGTCGGCTTCACGCAGAGTTGAACGGTGCCTACCTTCAACTGCAGCAACCGGCATCGTTCATCGGACACCGCGGAACCGTCGACGCCCCTACCGGTTTGCTCCTACGCCATAACGGCCTTCATGCCGAGTTGGTGATCGACCGGTCGCACAACGTTGGCTCGACCGATCGGGCCGGAGTCTCCGATGTGCTGCTTGAATCAGCGGTTACGACCATCGCAGACTTTGAAGATTCGATCGCGGCCGTCGATGCCGAGGACAAGGTGCTGGCCTACCGCAACTGGCTCGGCCTTATGAACGGCATGCTCGAGGAAGTCGTCGACAAGGGAGGTTCCACCTTCACCCGTCGGCTCGCCCCGAACCGCGTTTACACGGCGACCGATGGTTCCGAGCGGGTGCTGCGGGGTCGCTCGGTTCTGCTCGCCCGCAACGTGGGCCACCTGATGACCACTCCCGCGGTGCTCGACGCCGAGGGAAATGAGGTTCACGAGGGTCTCGTCGATGCGATCATAAGTGTGCTTATTGCCAAGCACGACCGGGGTCGCCGGGCGGGAGATCGAAACTCTGAGACAGGTTCGATCTACATCGTGAAGCCGAAGATGCACGGGCCCGACGAGGTGGCTTTCGCCGGCGACGTGTTCTCGCTCGTTGAAGATATCGTCGGCCTGCCGCATGACACGGTGAAGATCGGGATCATGGACGAGGAGCGCCGTACGACGGTCAACCTCCTGGAGTGTGTCCGCCAGGTGCAGACGAGGGTTGTCTTCATCAACACCGGTTTCCTCGATCGCACCGGCGATGAAATCCACACGTCGATGGAAGCCGGGCCGATGATCCCCAAGGCACAGATGAAGGCCCAGCCGTGGATCAGGGCCTACGAGGATCGCAACGTCGATATCGGTCTCTCCTGTGGATTCCCCGGTCGGGCGCAGATCGGGAAGGGCATGTGGGCCGCTCCGGATCTCATGGCCGACATGCTCGCCCAGAAGATCGGCCATCCGATGGCCGGGGCCACCTGCGCGTGGGTTCCGTCGCCCACTGCGGCCACGCTGCACGCCACGCACTACCACCGCATTAACGTGTTCGCCCGGCAGGAAGAACTGCGCTCCCGCTCGCAGGCATCGCTGGGCGACATTTTGACCATCCCGATCGGCAACGCCACCGACTGGAGTGAAGCGCAGCGGCAACGGGAAATCGAGAACAACGCCCAGAGCATCCTCGGCTACGTCGTGCGTTGGGTTGACCTGGGTGTGGGCTGCTCGAAAGTTCCCGATGTCGACGACGTTGCGTTGATGGAAGACCGCGCCACGTGCCGGATCTCCTCGCAGCACGTGGCGAACTGGTTGCGTCACGGTGTGGTTACCGAGGCGCAGGTTGACGCAGCACTCAAGAAAATGGCTTTGGTTGTCGACCGCCAAAACGCCGACGATCCGCTCTACCGTCCGATGGCTCCCGCCTTTGACGGGCCGGCCTTCAGCGCCGCGCGCGAACTGATCATCCGCGGATGCTCCCAGCCATCGGGCTACACCGAGCCTATTCTTCACGCCCGCCGCGCTCAGCGGAAAGCCCTCGACGCCTGACCGACCCGGCCGCACCCGCGTAAACTCAACCGACCCACAAGGATCACCATGGAACTCACTCTCGACCTTGCCCGCACGATCATCGCCGCCGCACGAGCCGCCGGCCGCGAGAACGCAATGAAGCCGCTCTCGGTTGTCGTGCTCGACCGTGGCGCTCACGTCACCGCGTTCGAGCGTGAAGACGGTTCGTCGAACAAGCGCTTCGAAATCGCGTTCGGTAAGGCCAACGGCGCGCTCGCCCTGGGCATGGGGTCCCGGGCGATCATGGCCCGCGCTGAAGCCCAGCCGTATTTCGTCGCTGCGGCGGCCTCTGCGATCGGCGGCTCGCTCATCCCGGTTCCCGGCGGTGTGCTGATCGTCGACGAGGCGGGGGCCACGATCGGCGCCGTCGGGATCAGCGGCGACTCGTCCGACAACGACGAGAAAGCCGCAATTGCCGGTATCCAGTCGGCTGGCCTGACCGCCAACGCCGGCTGAGCTGAGACATTCCCTACGAGGAGTTCCTTGGCGATTACCTCAAACCGCGCTTCGGTACCTTCGCGACTGCGGCTCGGCCGCTTCCGACCCAGGTGAGGGAGGAGTGAGGCTTCTCAGCCCGGGTGAAGGCGGCACGTGGCCGGCGCCGAAAACGGCCGACCCCCGGGTTCCGGCTCGTTTGTCGCCCAACTAGAGGGGCTTCGTCCCCAACCAGGGGTGTTGGGTGTGTGCAGGTTCGGCGCAATCGGCTGGTTGGGTACTTCGGTCCGCCGGGTTGGGAATCGCGGCTCGTTGGGCGTCGGCGCGGACAACCGTCAGCCGAGCGCTCCGGGTCCGAGCCGCGACCATCGGTAGCGAGCCGGCGTTCCTTCGACAACCCGGCCATCGATCAGAGGCTTCTGGGACCGGGCGGGGGCGGCTCGTGGTGGGTGCCAAAACGGAGCGGACGCATTGACAGCCCCAATCAGACAAAGTGTGGCGCGAGTCACTATATTGAGCGCGGTACACGGAATCGCCACCGGGCGAGACCTTCCGCTTCCACCAATCGGAGTCGACCACATGGGGATTGAAAGCATGAACGAATCAAAGCCAGGCGGACTCACCCGCCGAGACCTTCTCAAGGGCGTCGGTGTCGTCACCGTTGCCAGCGGCATCCTCGGCGGCCTGCCGGTGACGTCACTTGCTGCGACTGCGGGCAAACCTAAGAGGGGCGGAACTCTTCGCATCGGCGTGGTCGGCTCCACGAACGACATCCTCGACGGGCAGGCCATCGTGGCCAAGGCCGACCAGGCCCGGCTCATGGCCGGCTTCGAGACGCTGCTGACCTTCGACAGCGACTTTGCGCCGCAGACCAAGTACGGGCTTGCGTCCGCCGTCGACGTGAAGAGTCTCACCGAAGCCACGGTGACGTTGAAGAAGGGTCTCACGTTCCACAACGGCAAGCCAGTCACCGCCGACGACGTCGTGTACTCGTGGCAGCGACTCCTCGATCCCAAGGTGGGCCTGCCCTCCTTCAAGGCCCTCTCGGCGTTCTACGACCAGGGCTCGTTCACGAAGGTCGACAAGCTGACCGTGCGTTTCCAGTCGAAAGTTCCCAATGTCGGCTTCAAGGCCGGGCTGGCCAGCTACGTGGCGACAGTCGTCCCGACGGGTTACACCCGCGACGGCGAGCAGATCGGCACCGGCCCGTTCAAGGTCAAGAGCTTCACCCCCGGCCGTGAGAGCACGCACGTCCGCAACCCGAAGTATTGGGGCGTCGGAAAGCCCTACGTCAACTCGGTCGTCATCCAGGACTTCGCCGACAAGACGGCACTTGTCAATGCGCTGCTCTCAGGCCAGGTCGACGCGGCGGTCGACATTCCGCTGACCGCTATCGACCAGATCAAAGGTGCCAGTGGCTTCGCCGTCAACGAGGTGTCGGGTGGCGCATGGCTCTGCATCGTGATGCAGACCGAGCAGGCCCCGTTCAACGATCCCCGCGTCCGCCAGGCCATGCGACTCATCGTCAACCGCCCGGAAATCCTGGCCCGTGCCCTCGGCGGGCACGGCGAGATCGGCAACGACCTCTTCGGCCGTATCGACCAGACGTACAACGCGAACAAGTATCCGCAGCGGGCACAAGACATCGCCAAGGCCGTGTCGCTGCTTTCGGCGGCCGGCTTCACAAAGGACAAGCCCCTCGTATTCGACCTCCCGGCCCCAGACGACACCGGCGGTCTGATCCCGATGGTGCAGGCCTTCGCCGAGCAGGCCAAGTTGACGGATGGCGTGGTCAAGGTGACGCCAAAGGCCATGGACTCGACGTATTGGGATTCCACCTACGTCAAGGCCCCGATCTATACGTCGTACTGGTCGCCCCGCGCGTACCTTCCGCAGATCGCGGCAACGACTGGTTACGGGGAAACGCAGTACGAGAAGACGAACAAGCAGTACCAGGCGCTGTACCTCCAGGCGGCCGGCGAAGCCGACGACGCAAAGCGTCTGCCGATCATCAAGGAACTGCAAAGGCTCGACTACGAAGAAGGCGCCTACATCATCCCGGTGTTCAACGCCTTCGCCGACGGCTACAAGTCAAAGGTCAAGGGCATCGTGCAGCGGCCCAGTCAGTTGAACCTCGACTACTACGGTCGTGGTTTCCAGGATCTCTGGCTTGGCTGACCGATCCCGTCGATGTGACCATTGTTGGTCGGGTGTCCGTTACGGACGCCCGACCATCTTGTTTTGTGAGTTCTTGTTTTGTGAGTTCTTGACTTGTGAGTTCTTGTTTTGTGAGTCGTTGATTCCGTATCCGGTTTGACCCCGAGGATTGCCCTGTGTCGCTTCGCCTTCCTATCGCCAAGTTCATCGCCCGGCGTCTGCTCTTCGGGGTACTTACCCTCTTTGTGGTATCGGTTCTCGTCTTCGTCCTCACCCACGTGATGCGCGGCGACACGGCATCAATTGTTCTCGGACGCGAAGCGACACCCGAGTCGCTGAAGGCGCTCCGCAGGGAATTCGGGCTCGACCAGTCGCTCTTCGCCCAGTACCGTTCATGGATCGGTGGCGTGTTGAGCGGCGATCTTGGCAAGTCCTTCACCACCCGGCAGGCCATTTGGAATGCGCTTTCCTCGCGGCTCGGCGCGTCCTTGTTTCTGCTGTTCTGCGCCGGTGTCATTTCCATCCCGCTGTCCATCGCATTGGGATCGTTTGCCGCTCTTCGCCGAGACCGCGGCTTCGACAGCGCGTCTTCGATCGTCATGCTGATCCTGGCCGCGATGCCCGAGTTCGTGGTCGGTGCGCTCCTCATCATCGTATTCGCCACGAACCTCACGCACCTGCTTCCGGCCACGTTCTACATCTCGCCCGAGGATCCGCCGTGGTCGAACATGAAGGGCATCATCCTTCCGGTCACGACGCTGGTCATCTCGGTTATCCCGTATGTCGCCCGCGTTACCCGGGCCGCCGTCGTTGAAGTGCTGGAGAGTGATTATGTCGAGATGGCCCGCCTCAAGGGAATGCCCGAGCGTACGGTGCTCTGGCGTCACGCGCTCCCCAATGCACTCGGCCCGGTGTTCCAGGTCATTGCGTTGAACCTGGCCTATCTGGCCGGCGGTGTGCTGGTCGTGGAGCTGCTTTTCAACTTTCCCGGGATCGGAACCGCGCTGAACGACGCCGTGCGCTCCCGAGACCTCCCGGTCGTGCAGTTCCTTGCGCTGGCCATCGCATCGGTCTACGTCGTCACAAACCTGATCGCCGACATCTGCACCGTTCTCGCCACGCCCCGTCTGCGCACGAGCTTGACATGAGCAGCGCTTCGACCAACGTTGCCACCAGCCCTGAACTTCCGCTCAACGCGGTCGACGCGGCTGAAGCGGCCGGCGCCCGCCCGGCGTCACTACTGCGCCAGGCCATTCGGCTTCGCCGGAGCCAGATCGGGATGGCGATCATGACGGCGCTCATGTTGGTCGCCGTGTTCGGTCGCTATGTCGCTCCGTTCAACGAGACCGAAATCGTGGGCGACGGGCTACCTAACGCCCGGCATGTGAAGGATGCGCTCTTCGGAAGCGACTACTTCGGGTCCGACGTGTGGAGCCGGTTCCTCTACGGCGGACGCCCGATTCTGATCCAGGCCATTCTGGCTACTATCCTCGGTGTCGGACTCGGTGGCACCCTGGGCATGCTGGCCGCCTACATGCGGGGTACGTTCGATGAAGCGCTGATGCGGTCGCTCGACGTTCTCCTGTCCTTTCCCCAGCTTTTGCTTTCGCTCGTCGTCATCGCGATTTTCAGCCCGAGTTCGCTCGTCGTCATTCTCACGGTCGGCTTCACCACGGTTCCCCGTGTTGCCCGCGTCGTGCGCGGCGCAGCGCTCCAGGTCATCGAGCGCGACTTCATCGCTGCGGCGGATGCGCTCGGCGAGTCGAGAGCGCGGGTGCTGTTCTCCGAGATCCTGCCCAACGTCAGTGCCGCGTTGCTGGTCGAAGCGAACCTGCGGCTCACCTATTCGATTGGCCTGATCGCAGGGCTCGGCTTTCTCGGTTTTACGCCAAATCTCACCGCCGCCAACTGGGGTGTCATGATCCAACAAAACCGAAGCGCGCTTACTATCCAGCCTTGGGGCGTGATGCTACCCACGTTCGCGATTGCCCTGCTGACCGTCGGCACGGGATTGTTCGCTGATGGACTCGGTCGAACCGTCGCGGGTATTGACCGCGGAAAGGCTGAAGTATGAGCACCACCGCCACCTCCTCGGATGTCGCCGCGACGGGCTTGGCCGGTGGGCTTCGAATCAACGGACTCCGGCTTGAAGTCGCGTCCCTCGGCCACGACATCGTCGACGAAGTCGACCTGTTCGTGCGACCGGGCACGGTCATGGGTCTCGTCGGTGAATCCGGGTCGGGCAAGACCACCGTTGGGCTCGCCGTGCTGGGCCACACGCGTCGTGGTGTGCGGATCGCGGCCGGTGAAATTCTTTGCGGCGACACCTCGATGCTGTCACTCGATCCCGAAGAGCTACGCGCCGTGCGTGGAGGTTCGGTCGCATATGTGCCGCAGGACCCCGCCTCGTCGCTCAACCCGGCGCTGCGGATCGGCACGCAGTTGATGGAAGTGCTTGAGGTGCACAACTTCGGTGGTTCCGCTGACGCTCGCAAGGCGCGAATTGCCGGGATGCTCGAGGAGGTTCTTCTTCCGACCGACGAACTCTTCCTCCAACGCTTTCCCCACCAACTGTCCGGTGGTCAGCAGCAACGCGTTGTGCTGGCGATGTCGTTCGCCTGTCGTCCCTCGGTGATCGTGCTTGACGAACCGACCACGGGTCTCGACGTTTCGACTCAGGCCCACGTGTTGAAGACGGTTCGGTCGCTCGCCGCGCTGCACAACGTCGCTGCCCTGTACATCACCCACGACCTCGCCGTGGTGGCCGACCTGGCCGATGAAGTGGTCGTGATGTACGCGGGGCGGGTGGTTGAGCACGGTCCGACCCGGACGATCTTCGCCAATCCGGTTCACCCCTATACGCGTCGCCTCGTGGCCGCGGCGCCCGACATCGCGGGCGCGAACGAAATTGAAGGTCTCAGTGGCCGGGCGCCCGCACCCGGCAAGCGCCCACAGGGTTGCGCGTTTGCGCCGCGTTGCGAACTGGCTCTAGACGCGTGTCGCGTCGCCATGCCTGCCGTCACCGAAATCGTTCCCGGTCACCGGGTTCGCTGCGTGCGCGCCAACGAAGGAGTCGAGGGTCCAGGATCCCGACCGCGACAGCTGAGCGATCCGATTCGGAGCAGGACCGTGCTTTCGTTGCATGATGTCAACGCGGGTTACCAGGGCAACGTGGTGGTGCACGACGTGACACTCGCGCTTCACCAGGGCGAGTGTCTCGCTCTTGTCGGTGAATCGGGTTCCGGTAAGACGACGCTCTCGCGCTCGATCGGTGGTCTGCACCGGGAGTGGACGGGCGAGATGCGGCTTCACGACGATGTGCTCGCCCGCCATTCACGCCGCCGCACCGACAATCAGCGTCTGAAGATGCAGTACATCTTCCAGAATCCGTATTCGTCGCTCAACCCGCGTCGCACCGTCGGCGAGTCGATCCTGCGTCCGTTGCTGATGATGGATCGGCGGTAATGCCGCGCGCATCTATGGCTTCGATCTCGACGCATTGTCGGTCATTGCCCAACGCGTTGGCCCGCGTGTGAGCGACATCGACGTGCCACTGCGTCCGGGCGATGTTCCTCTGATCGCCGAGAAGTGTCCCGCGCTCGTTGGCTTCGGCGCACGTGATTGAACGACAGCAAGGGAGAGTGAGCGACTG
>JANMZO010000023.1:0-4736 GCA_031383405.1 Acidimicrobiia bacterium
CTCGGAGATGATCTGCGCGGGAAGCTTCAGGGCGTAGTCCGTGATGACGTCGATCTGATCCTTCTGCGCTGCATCCGCCAGAAGGCTGTCGACGAGGGTTTCCGCCCGTTCCCGCCATTGCCCGATCGCACGCGGTGTGAAGACCTTGGTGACAAGACGCCGAAGCCTCGTGTGGTCCTCTCCGTCGCGCCGCAACATGCTGAGCCTGCCGATCCCGTTGTTCGCGTTGAGTCGTTCGCGTTCGGCGTCGATCGACGCCGTGGGTGTGGCGTAGTCGATCGACACGACCATCGAGCGATCGCGATTCAGCCTATGCACGTCGTCATATCGTGTGATCACATACGATCCGGTCGAATCCGCGAGGTGAACCGGGTCCGTCTCGCGCAGCGCAGCGTATTGCGCGTACGGATTGTCGAAGTACCCGGGCTCGGAGGGATTGAAGGCGACCTGCAGCTCCGTGATCGGGCGTACGGCGGCAGCGGTGGCGGCCGTAACGGCTGTCGGTGCGGACGTTGGTGCGGCCGGAGCGGGCGCCAGTGTACGGGTTACGCCCCGGAGCCGAACGGCCAACTGACGAAGCATCCCGAGTCCGAGCGACGGGCTGGTCAGTAGTGCGTCGATGAAACCCGATCCACCAACGACGTGCAGCACCATACCGGTCCGGGCCGTTACGGTCGCGTTGCGGGGCTGGTTGTCCAGCAGGGCGAGTTCGCCGATGGTTTCGCCCGGGCCGATGGTCGCCACGTACTGCCCGTTCGTGGTCACGTCGGCGACGCCTTCGGCGACGATCCACCACTCGTTGGCCAGGTCTCCTTCCGTGCAGACGACTTCTCCTTCGGCGACGGTTCGCCTGCCGGTAAGCGCACGTACCACCGGTTCGAGTGCTTCGGGTGTACAGGCCTCGAAGACCTCCAGCTGAGACAGTTCCTGCACCAGGGTCTGTTCTTCCATCATGGTCATGCGCGTCATCCTTAGGGTCGGAAGGTCCGGGTGGGCCTGTGACGATATCGATTGTCGGGTACGGGGTTCGGGACGTCTGTGATCGCCATCACGTTGCGATCCTCGGCTCCCAGCGAGCGACCGATTCTTCGCGCTGTGAATAGACCTTAGAAATCTTGGAAGGCGTTTGGCCCCTGAGCGGATCTGCGGCGAGGTCGCGGTTTGACTCGCTGTCACCGGCCAACCGTCGTGCAGTCCCTACCAGGAGTAGGCCTCGGGGGCGGCGGCGCCGGGTCCGGGAAAGATCGCGTTTAACGCCGTCATCGTCTCGGTGCTGAGAGTGAGTTCGAGAGCCCGGAGCGAGGCCCCGTCGAGTTGATCCATCGTGCGGGGGCCGATTATCGGACACGTAACGGCGGGCTGAGCGAGCAGCCAGGCCAACGCCACCGCAGCCGGCGGTTCGCCGAGGTCGCCGCACAACGCTTCCCACTTCTCCAATTGCGGCCGCAGCTTCTCCAAGCGACGAAGGGCTTGGGGACTTCGGCGTCGAGCCGCGTCGGGATCGTCGAGCCCGCCACCGAGGACACCGCCCGACAGCGGGCTCCACGGGATCACGCCGACGCCGTAGTGCTCGCAGGCCGGAAGCACTTCGAGTTCCACGGTGCGCACGAGCAGGTTGTAGTGGCTCTGTTCGCTTACGAGGCCGAGCGAGTGACGGCGTGCGGCCGCTTCGTTCGCCTGCGTGATGTGCCAGCCAGCGAAGTTGCTGCTGCCGACATAGGTGATTTTACCCTGGGTCACGAGCGTGTCCATGGCCTGCCATATCTCATCCCATGGGGCCGTCCGGTCGATGTGGTGCATTTGGTAGAGATCGATGTGGTCCGTCTGCATGCGGCGAAGGCTCGCATCACAGGCGGCCCGGATATGCCTGGCCGACAGGCGGCCGTCGTTCGGCCAATCGGTCATTGCGCCGTAGACCTTGGTCGCCAGCACGACCTTGTCGCGTCGGCCCCCGCCCTGAGCGAACCAGCGGCCCACGATCTCCTCGGTGGCACCGACTCCCTTATCGCCGCCATACCGGTTGGCTGTGTCAAAGAAGTTGATGCCGAGTTCGAGTGCCCGGTCCATGATCGCCCACGATTCGGGCTCGGGCGTCTGCGGCCCGAAGTTCATGGTGCCGAGACACAGTTCGCTCACCTGTAGGGCGGTACGGCCAAGTCGTCGATAGCGCATGCGTAACTATCGCACTACCGGCGAACAGGACCCAACCCGCGCTTCCTGTGACCCTCTTCAGGGGCCGAAGAACGGAGATGGAACTCGGTCCTATCCGACGTCCCGTAGCCACTTATACTTTGTGTACATACGAATGTGAGGTCAGGGCCGGGTGGGTTCGTCGCTCGTACGCGAACAGGTGTTGGTCAGCCTGGGGTAGCTTCGTAGGCGCCGACCCGAAACGCGAGCGTCGACCCGGCGAGTGGTCATATGAGTCCTTTGAAGCGAATGAAGACGCTTGCCACCGCCCTTCTGGTGGTCGCAATCGCCGTGTTTGCCGTGGCCCGCCACTTCGAGCCCGAGCACAGCTGGGTCGGCTACGTGAGGGCATTCGCCGAAGCGGCGATGGTCGGAGCGCTCGCCGACTGGTTTGCGGTGACAGCGCTGTTCCGCCATCCGCTCGGGCTGCCGATACCCCATACAGCCATCATCCCGAAGCGCAAAGACGAGATCGGACGGGGACTGGGGGAGTTCGTACAGGGAAACTTTCTCACGCCCGACGTTCTGATCCCGAAGATCCGTGGAGCCCACTTGGCCGAACGACTGGTGACCTGGCTGGCCAGCGACGAAGTCGCGAACCGGGTCGTGTCGACCGTGGCCGATGGGGCGCGAAACGCGCTGCAGGGGGTCGACGACGCGGAGATGACAGCGATTGTGGGGGAGCGTTTGCGGACCCTGCTCGAAGCGCGTCCTGTGGCGCCTCTCGTGGGTCGCGCAATCGATGAACTGAGCGATGGCGGTCGCCGCGACCACGCATTCGATTTCGTCATCGCGCGGGTCCACACGATTCTTCTTGGCAACCGCGACCGGCTGCGTCTGCAATTCGAGAAGGAGTCGCCCTGGTGGACACCGGAACGTCTCGATGCCAAGGTCTTTGAGCGTCTTTTCAACGGTCTGGCGGGCGTGCTGAGTGATATGCACGCGGACCGTTACCACCCACTCCGAACTGCGCTGGTCGAGCGGGCCGACCGGTTCATCCACGACCTGCAGCACGACGCTTCGACCATCGCGAAAGGCGAGGACCTGAAAAGCCGCTTCCTCACCAACGCCACCGTCGACGGATGGGCATCACAGGCGTGGGTTGCCATGCGTGCGGAGATTGTTCACCAGCTCGCCGAACCGGATTCGGCGCTACGGCTCCGTAGCCGGAGCGCTGTCGTGAGCTTTGCCCGCCGGGCTCAGACCGATCAAGCCCTGCGGGCCCAGATCGATGAACGGATCGAGCGGTTCGTTGTGGCCGCGGTCGCCCGGTCAGGAAATGAGGTTGCGGACCTCATAGCCACAACGGTGGCCCGATGGGATGGTGCAGACACCGTCGATCGGATTGAGAACCAGATCGGACGCGACCTGCAGTTCATCCGTATCAACGGCACGCTCGTCGGTGGACTCGCGGGCGTGGTGATCCACACGTTCACCCGCCTTTGACCCCTGCTGGTGTTTGGTCCGCCGGTGTTTGGTTTGCTGGTCCCGGTCTGCCGGACGTGGACCCTGCGGGGACGTGGGTCTGCTACTGGTTGCGCATCGCTTCCGCCGACATGGCGAAGTAGGCGTCGAACCGGGCGCGTAGGTCCGATGTGGGCTGAACCTCGTCGAGTGCGCCCGTCATGGCGAGCAGCCAGCGGTCACGCTCGCGTTCGCCGACCACAAACGGGGCATGGCGCATCCTGAGCCGGGGATGACCACGCGCTTCGGAATAGGTCGTGGGCCCTCCCCAGTACTGGGCGAGAAACAGGGTGAGGCGTTCCCGGGCCGGGCCCAGGTCTTCCGGTTCGGGATACAGACGGAGCAGAACCTCATCGCGCGCCACCCGTGAGTAGAACGCGTCGACGAGGCGCTCGAAGAACGGCATCCCGCCGGCCGCGTCGTAGACGGAGTCGGCGTCTTTTGACAGTTTCGGAACGATTTCCACCAGACCAGTATGGCCATGACCACCTGGGCTCGCGGGACGCGTACCATCGGGCGACGGTCAGCTCGAAGGGCGCATCGAGTCGGCCGCTTCGACGTCTTTGTGAAAGCGTTTCGCTATGTAGAGGGGCGATCCGAGACTCTCGCACTTCCACCAAAGACCCGACGCCGGTCCGATCTGGGTCGTTCGGGGAACCGTGCGCACGATCGAGGTCGGGTTCGCCATCTTGAACCGTCCGGAGTCGGTGATGACGATCCTGCGGTCCGTCACCACGATCGGCTGGTAGCGATTGATCAGCATGAGCAACAGGACGCCGATGGCACCGAGCCACCCGCTTTTCGTCTGAGCCGGTATGACGGCTTGAATGGTTTCGCCGGGTTCCAACAAACCCTGCGCTTTTTCGGTAATCCTGTCGCGTACCGCAAGTGCCATGGTGCATCTCCTTTGTAGGGGTAAGGGCATCGTACCGGTCAGATCAATGGTTCTCGGGGTTCGCGGTCGGGAGAGAGACAGCTGCCGACGGAGTCATTGTTCGGGGCGATGCGACGCGCGTGGGCTAGCGTTGTCGCATGCCGAAGTTTCCCGACCTCTTCGACCGCGTTGTCAATCTCTCCAAACG
>JANMZO010000032.1:0-11354 GCA_031383405.1 Acidimicrobiia bacterium
CGTCCGCGACCGCCACTGCCGCTACCACGGATGTAGCCACCCGCCACGATGGTGCGACATTCACCATCTGAAACACCGCGAAGACGGTGGAGACCATGAGATCAGCAACCTTTTGCTTTGTGCCGGTTCCACCATCGACTCGTCCATCGCCACGGGCTGAAACTCACCATGGCCGCCGACGGTGTGACCCTGCTCATCGAATGGCCCAACGGCATCATCCTCCACAGCCCACCCACCACCCAACTCACCCTCGCCAGCTAACCAACAACCCACACATAAGGCCGGAACAAACCGGGCCAGCGAACAAACACGTCTCCAACAGACTTGTGGCACGTGGCAAGCTGGCTAGAACTGGTTGTGGCCCGGCCCCGCCCGGCCTGGCCGTCAGTTGGTCGCAAGCGGGCCGACCCGGTGGGGGTGGAAAGCGTGTCGGCAGGGCGAACCGGCCGCGCCAGACGGCTGCGTCGCCGTCGACATTCAGCGCACTTCCGCTTCAGTGCACTAGGTTGCGGCGATGACGAGCGCGGACGGTGGCATCCCGTCGGAACCCCGGTCTTCAGCCGATGTACCCGGTCGGCGGTCGATACCCCTGGAGACCGTGGCCAGTACCGGCGGCTCGGCTGGTGGGGCGACCGCACGCTCGTTGATGACTTCCTGGCGCAGGCGAAAGCGCGGCCCGATGCCACGGCCGTGGTGAGTTGTCATGCGAACGGTGGTCGGACCGAGCGGCACACGTTCGCCGCGTTGGAGCTGATGAGCCGCCGCTGCGCGGGGGCGTTGATCGATCTCGGTGTGGGTAGGGGCGATGTGGTCTCCATCCAACTCCCGAACGCATGGGAGTTTCCTGCGCTCGCATATGGAATTCTCCGGGCGGGGGCGGTGGTGAATCCTCTGGTGCCGATATTCCGTCAGCGTGAACTTGAGTTCATCCTCGGCCAGACCCGGTCCCGGGTGCTCGTTGTTCCGGACGTCTTCCGCAACCACGATCACGCTTCGATGGCCTTGGGATTGATGGAGTCGGTCAAGACCTTGGAGCACGTCGTGGTGGTGGGTGCCGAGGTGCCCGGGGCACTGTCATTTCGTGGGCACTTCGCGGATCGTCGATGGGAGGACGACCCTCAGCTTGAGGTGAATCTCGAGCGGAGACGGTGCCGAGCCGACGACATCGTTCAGATCCAGTACACGTCCGGGACGACGGGCGAACCGAAGGGCGTGCTGCATACGCACAACACGATCGCTTCCGGCGGCCTGGCCATCGATCGGGTTTACGGAATCGGGGCCGACGATGTCTGCTTCATGGCGCCGACGCTGGCTCACCAGACCGGGTTCGTCAACGGTATGGTCAAACCGTTGAGCCTCGGATGCAAGGTTGTCTACCAGGATGTGTGGAACGCGGACCAGATGCTCGACACCGTCGAAACCGAAGGCGTGACGTGGACTGCGGCAGCAACGGCCTTCGCGGTCGACTTGGTCGCCGCCCAACGGCGTAAGTCCCGGAGGATCAGCTCGTTCAAGACCTTCCTGTGCGGAGGAGCCGCCATCCCGCCGAAACTGGTGCAGGAGGCCAGGGAAGTGCTTGGTGCCGAACTCATTGCCGTTTGGGGCATGACGGAGAACATGATCGTCACGACAACGCGCCCGGGTGACCCCGGGTCATTGGTGGCCGATAGCGACGGCACGGTCGTCGAATGGATGGAGATCCGAATCATCGACGCAGAAGGCCGACCCGTGGGCGTCGGAGAATCCGGTGATCTGCAGGTGCGGGGTCCGAGCCAGGCCGTCGGCTACTACCACCGTGCCGAACTTTACGGAGCTGCGACACGCGACGGGGACTGGTTCGACACGGGTACGTGGTCAGGCTTCGTCCGGACGGGGGCATTCGGGTTGTCGGACGGACGAAGGACCTGGTGATCCGTGGTGGCGAGAACATACCGGTGGCTGAGATCGAGGCCCTGCTCTACGCCCACCCGCGGGTGGCTGAGGTGGCGATCGTCGGTATCCCCGATGAGCGGCTGGGCGAACGGGCCTGTGCCGTTGTCAAGCTCGATGGTCCGGGGCCCATCCCGAGCCTGGGTGAACTGACGGAGTTCCTCGCCCGGTCCGGCACGGCCAAACAGTTCTGGCCCGAGCGTCTGGAGGTGGTCGACGAAATGCCGAAGACCCCGTCCGGAAAGATTCAGAAGTTCAAGTTACGCGATCGTGTCCTGGGGAGATAGTTCGCGAACCCCGCCCGGAATGCGCCGGATGGCGCGTTGCCCGTTGCGATGGACATCATGCACTTCGATTACGACGAAGGTCGCGTAGCGGATGAGACGTGTTGCCCCCGACGGTGGTCAGCGGCCGGAAACACCGAGCCGTCGAGGAGATTTATGCATGCCCGTTGGAGGACTGCCGCGCTCGTCCCGGCCGGAGCATTACCCTGTCCGGCCCCGCCCTCGCTTCGGGTGGATCCGGTGGCGGTGGGTCGCCAGTCCGAGGCGTCTTATCGGGTGGAGGTGGTGGTGGAAGAACCTGCACCAAGGCCCTGTCACTGACGGCGTCGGCCACCGAGGACCTCGCCGGCAACGCGTTCATCGCGGGCTACACGCTGGTGTCGTGCCAGTCGAAGACCCACGTTTCGATGACCGCGACCGACATGACCACACCCGTCGTCCGCTGATTGGGGAGCTTCCGGTCGGGTCGTAGCGCTACGACGTTGAAACCCGAAGCTCCTGGAGCCCCCGTATCACGAACGCATCGTGGTACGAGGGCTCTTTCATGAGTGCGATCTCGGGTATCTCGCGGGCGATGGCGGCGAGCGATGCCTCGATTTCGAGTCGGGCGAGCGGTGCCCCCACGCAGAAGTGGATGCCGCCGCCGAAACCGACGTGGGTCGTGTCGCCCCGTGCGGCATCGAAACGGTCGGGATCAGCGAAGCGGGCGGGGTCGCGGTTGGCTGAGCCGAAGAGCATCGCGACTTCGTCGCCGATCTTCAGTTCCTGACCGGCGATGACGACACCATCCTCCAGCACCCACCGTTCGAACATTTGTAGCGGAGGGTCCCACCGCAGCATTTCCTCGGCCGCCGTTCGAGCCTCGACCTCACCGGACGTGACCCGTCTCCACTCGTCCGGATGGAGAAAGAATGCGCGCATACCATTGCCGAGGGTGTTCACCGTCGCCTCATGACCGGCGTTCAACAGCACGATCGTCGTGCAGATGATCTCGTCTTCCGTCAAGCGGTCGCCGGCTTCTTCGACCTGCACCAGTTGACTGACCAATGCGTTGTCCGGACGTGCCCGTTTGTCGGCGATGAGCGCCCGCGTATATTCCATGAACTCGGCCGCTGCGGCATCGGCCGCGTACTTCTGCGCATCGGAGGCGTTGAGCTCGTACATCTTCACGATTGCGTGCGACCAGCCGAGCAAGGGAGCGGCGTCCGCGACGGGTACGCCGAGCAGGTGGCAAATGACCGCGACCGAATACAGCTGTGCGTAATCGGCGATGAGATCGAACTCACCAGCCCCGATGCACGGTCGGAGGTAATCGGTCGCCGTCTGCTCGATGAACGGCCGAAGCGCGCCGATGGCCCGGACCGTGAACACCTTCGAAATGAGCTGGCGGATTCTCGTGTGGTCGGGAGGTTCGAGCGAGAGAAGCGACCAGCGTTCGTGTTCGCGGAAGCGGGCCCATCGGGGATCAGGGTCCGGCTTGCCGAGTTGGGCATGCGAGTAGAGGTGTTCGTAGCTGCGTCCGAGTCGCTTGTCCCGAAGACAGTTGTGAACATCGGCGAATCGGGTGAGCAACCACTGGTTGCTGTCGGCGTTCCAGAAGACCCGCGTCTGCTCCCGCATTGCGGTCAGAGCGGGGTACGGGTTTGCGATGAAAGCCGGGTCGCCCGGTCGAAACAGTGAGGCTGGATCTGCCGGTGTTGAGTCTGTCGCGTCCACGTTCCCTACCGTAGGCCGCACAGGGGTCGGTATGCTCCTCCGCGTTCAGATCCTCCGCGTTCAGATCATCGGGGATCGGTAGCATCACCGGGATGCAGCTGCGTATCGGAATGTTCCTTCCCCGCACCACTCTCGACGCCGCTCCCGCCGTGAGAGTTGAGGTGCTTCGGGCGATGGCTGATGCCGGTATCGACCACGTCGGGGCGAGCGACCATGTGAGTTTTCACACCGGTTGGGGCATCGACGGGATTGTTCAGGCGACCGCGCTCGCGACGGCCGAACCCCGCCTGGCGGTGGCGCTCGGGGTCTACCTGCTCCCGCTCCGTCATCCGGTGGCCGTGGCCCGCCAGCTCTCCACGTTCTCACAGCTCACCGGGTCAACGCTGGAGTTCGGTGTCGGAGTGGGCGGTGAAGATCCGCACGAACTGGAGATCTGCGGAGTTGATCCACGAACGAGGGGTCGTCGTATGGATGAATGCATCAAAATTTTGCGCGCACTTATGACTGGCGACGCGGTCAGCTTCGAGGGTGAGTTCTTTCAAATTGATGACGCGAGGATCACCCCGGCCCCGACGGGAATCACGCTTGTTTCCGGTGGTCGGGCCGACGCGGCACTTCGGCGGGCCGGAAGGCTGACCGACGGATGGATCGCCGCCTGGGTGACACCATCTCGCTTCACCGAGCGACGGGCGGTGATTGAGCGGGCTGCGATCGATGCCGGCCGAGACCCCGATCTGCTTCGCTACGGATTTCAACCGTGGGTGGGATTCGGCGTGGACGCGACTGCCGCTCGAGCCGCGGTCGCCGCTCCCGTCGAGGCGATGTACCAACTTCCATTTGCGAAGTTTGAGCGTTACAGCCCCCACGGAACACCGCAGCAGGTCGCTGACGCGCTACGGCCCTACGTCGAAGCGGGCTGCTCAAGTTTCAACATCTCGGCCCAGGCCGACGACTGGCGCCGATGCGTTGATGGAGTAAGTGCCGTCCGTGAGCTGCTGCTGGCGTAAGCACCCGGCGCTGCCCGGACCGGTCGGATTGGGTGTCAGTTCTTCGGCCGGGCCCCAGGATTCACACCCAATCGCTGTCATATCCGGATCCGACCCCAACTTCGGCATCGTTCAGCTCTCTTCGTCGAACCATCGCCGTTGATGCACGGCGCCGGATGCAAACAGAGCGTCTATGGCGGCTGCGTCACGGCCGAGTTCGGTGAGGACCTCACGCGTATGCTCTCCCAGATCGGGTGCGACCCACCTCGGCTCCCACGGGGTGCCGCCGAAGTCGGCCGGTGTTGCGATCATGGTCGAGGGACCATCGGGTCCCGGAACGTCGACGAACCCGCCCGCGGCGCGCACCTGAGGGTCGGCCAGAAGGTCGTCGACGTCGTTGATCGGTGACCAGAATATTTCTGGATCAGCGCTGAAGATCTCCGTCCACTCGGCCAGCGTCTTCTTCGCGAACTCGGCATCCAGAAGGCGGGTCAATTCGGCTGCGTTGCGGGCCCGGGCCGTCGGTGTTTCGAACCGTTCATCGGTGAGCCAGTCTTCCCGCCCTACCGCCCGGGCCATCGGGGGCCAGTGGCGCGCGCCTTCGAGCCCGACCATCCAGAACCGACGGCCGTCACCTGCCCCGTAGTGATTGACGGTCGGAGTGGCCATGGACTCCCGGGCCGCCTTCGCGGGGACGCGGCCCCACCCGAGCGCCAGGTTGAGGTCAAACCCGATCGTGTACACACCCTGGCGAAGCAACGACGTGGTCACGAGCTGACCTTCGCCTGACCGCTCCCGGGCGAACAGTGCCGCACTGATTGCCGCCGCCGCCGACATGCCGGTCGGATGATCGCCCATGCCGCCACGTTGATAGGGAGGCATACCGTTTGGAGGTGTAAGCAACGAAGCGATTCCCGAGCGGGCCCAGTACGCAGCGATGTCGAACGCCGCCCGGTCATGATCGTCGCCCGCATTGCCATACCCGGTGATTGATGCGTAGACGAGGCGCGGGTTGCGCGCCGAAAGGGTTTCGTAGTCGAGGCCCAGGCGTTTGAGTGCAGACGGCCGGATATTGCTGATGAACACGTCGGCCGAGTCGATCAGCTCAAGCGCGACAACCACGGCTTCCGGTTGACGCAGGTCGAGGCCGATGCTCCGCTTTGAACGGTTATCAAGTTCGAAGACCGGATTGACCGGCAGATCGCCGCCGAGCATCGCGTGGAAGAGCCGAGCCGGGTCACCGGCCGGTGGCTCGATCTTGATGACGTCGGCACCCCAGTCGGCCAGAATTCCGCCGCAGGCCGGCCCGGCGATCCACACACCGATCTCCACGATCCGAACCCCGGTCATCGGTCCACTCACGACTTCTCCCTCTGTAGGTATCCGCCATAGTCTGTCGGCACCCGTCTCGTGCACCAAGTCCAAAGTCCCCGGGCCCTCCAACCCGGATGCGGTGCACGAACCGAACCAGGAGGCTGCACCATGCCAATCGTTGTTGAGCCCGCCAACGCACCGTGCGGTGCCATTGTCCGAGGCGTGGACTTCTCCGAAGACATCCCGCCCGAAACCGTCGCCGAGATCCGCGCGGTATGGCTGGAACATCTGGTTGTGGCCTTTCCCGATCAGCACATGTCGCTGGATCGCTATGAAGAGATAGCGCAGCTGTTCGGCGACTTCGGGCAGGATCCCTACTTCAAAGGACTGTCAGACCATCCGCACATCGCCGAAGTCAAGCGCGAGGCCGACGAGACGACCCCGTTGTTCGCGGAGGGCTGGCACTCCGACTGGAGTTTTCTCGACAACCCGCCTTCGGCCACGATGTTGTACGGCCGCGTCATCCCACCTCATGGGGGCGACACGCTCTATGCCAATCAGATTGCGGCCTACGCGGCGCTCGACGGCACCATGAAGCAACGCCTCGACGGGCTGCAGGGAATCCATTCGGCCCGACGCGGATACTCGAAGCAGGGCCTCTACGGCGAGAAGGACGCCGGCCGGTCGATGGCCATCGTGTATTCCGACGACGCAATGGCAACGCAGCTGCATCCACTCGTGCAGACTCACCCGGAAACCGGCCACAAGGCTCTGTTCCTGAGCCCCGGATACACAATTGGCATCGAAGACATGGATCCAAATGAAGCTCAGGAGCTCCTGATGCAGCTTTACGTCCATCAGGCCAAGGACGAGTTCATCTACCGCCACTCCTGGTCCGAGAACATGCTGACGATGTGGGACAACCGTTCGGTCGTCCACGCGGCGACCGGTGGGTACCAGGGCCACCGCCGACTGCTGCAGCGCATCACGCTCACGAGTCGGCGCTAGGCACTCTCTGGTACCGGCCGTCCTTGCGTCAGGCCGCCCGATTGTGTCGACGGACCTGCGTTGGCTACCGTTCCGGCACGCAACGTTGTAAGGGGTAGCAGTGAAGGGTCCGCTTGAGGGAATAACGGTCATCGACTTTTCGGCGGTTGTGTCGGGCCCGCTGGCTGCGATGTGGCTGGCTGACCAGGGGGCCGAGGTCATCAAGGTGGAAACCCTGGGCGCAGGCGACGTGACGCGGGGAACGCGTGCCTCCCCGGAGATGGAAGGCCTTGGCGGTCTCTACACGAACTGCAACCGCGGCAAGCGGGCACTGAGCATTGACATTTCCGTCGACGGCGGAAGGCTCGCCGTACTCGATCTGTGCCGTACCGCCGACGTGTTCATCCAGAATTGGCGGCCCGGTGTCTGCGACCGTCTGGGTGTCGGCTACGAAGCGGTATCAGCGGTCAATCCTCACATCATCTACGTGTCGATCAGTGGCTTCGGACCCGAGGGCCCGTATGCCCATCGCCGGGTCTACGACCCCATCATTCAGGGTCTGACCGGTCACGTCGCGGTGCAGTTCAACCCCGATGTCCCTTTCCCGGACCTCGTGCGGACGATCGTGTGCGACAAGGCGACCGCGCTGTCGACCGCGCAGGCGGTGTCTGCTGCGCTCTTCGCCCGAGAGCGCGGCGCCGGCGGTCAGCACCTCACCATCCCGATGCTCGACGTCGGAATGGCGTTCTTCTTTCCCGATGGCTACCAGGCGAAGGCTTGGCTCGACGATCCCAAGGCCGATGATCGACTGACACTCGCGAAGGTGTACAGGGTGACTCCGACCGCCGATGGGCACCTCATCTACTTCTGCGCAAGCGACTCGGAATTTCACGGTCTGTACCGGGCGCTCGGTCGCGACGAGTGGGTCACCGACCCCCGCTTCGCGGGTCCCCAGGGCCGTCAGAACAACGGTGTGGAGCTGGGCTCGCTCATCGCCGAGGCGTTCGAATCCTGGGTGACCGCAGATCTGGCGCCTCGGCTTGCAGCCAACGACGTTCCCTTCGCACCGGTCCTCAGCCTTGATCAGGTGCCTCTCAACGAGCAGATCGTGCACAACGATGCGCTACGAGTGCGGGAGCATCCGACGCTCGGTCGGTTGCTCGAAGCGCGTCACCCGGTACGGTTCTCGAAAACCCCGGTCGAGATCACCCCGATGGCACCGAAGATCGGCGTAGACACCATCGCGATCCTGCGCGAACTCGGTCGATCCGACGACGACATCGAACAACTTCGTCGCGACGGCGTTATCGCGTAAGGCGGAATGGCCCTTGCGTGCTCGTTCCCCGGGTCGACAGCCGACTCGAAGTCTTGGTTCATTAATATGATCCGTTAGGTCACCGGCGTTGGGTTTCGACTCACGCACGCTCAGGAAGGCACTCGATGTTTGATTATTTGATCAAAGGCGGAACGATCGTCGACGGATCCGGCACGAAATCCGTTGCTGGTGATGTCGCGATCCGGGACGGGATCATCGTGGAGGTGGGTGGAAAAATCACGGGGTCCGCCCGTGAGGTGATCGACGCCAACGGAGCGATCGTGACTCCAGGATGGGTTGACGTGCACACCCACTACGACGGGCAGGTGTGCTGGGACTCGGCCATGGCTCCATCGGCCGACAACGGCGTTACCACCGTCGTTATGGGTAATTGCGGCGTTGGCTTCGCCCCGGTTCCTCCCGGGCGTGAACAGGATCTCATCGAGCTGATGGAAGGCGTCGAAGACATTCCCGGCTCGGCACTTTTTGAGGGTATGGAGTGGGGCGCGTGGGAGACCTTTCCGGAATACATGGACTATCTGGGAAAGCGTGAATACGCGCTCGACATCGGAACCCAGATACCTCATGGTTCGGTGCGCTTCTATGCAATGGGGGAACGTGGACGGATCAACGAAGACGCGTCGGCCGATGATATGGCGGCCATGGCGCAAATCGTCGAGGAAGCGATCTCGGCGGGAGCGCTCGGCTTCAGCACGTCGCGCACGATCGGCCACCGGTCGCTGTGGGGCTCTCCGGTCCCAGGCACGTTCGCGGCTGACGAGGAACTGTTGACCATTGGTCGGGCCATGCGCCGGGCCGGGAAGGGCGTCTTCGAGATGATCCCGGCCGGCACGGTCGGGAAGCTGGAGGGCCTGGGCGGAGAGAAGACGACGCAGGAGCTTGAGAACGATCTCATGCGTCGGGTCTCGCTCGTGAGTGGTCGCCCGGTTACGTTCACCCTGGTCCAATCACCCGACTACGACCCGAACCTGTGGCGCGAAATCCTTCGGCTCACCGCTGAGGCCAACGCGGCCGGCGCTCAGTTGCGGCCCCAGGTTGCCTCGCGACCGATCGGCTTTCTCACCGGACTCAGCGCCTATCACGCGTTCATGCGCAAGCCCACGTATCTGGAAAAACTGGCCAACCTGCCGGTGGGCGAGCGGGCGAAGGCCATGCAGAGCCCGGAGATCAAGGCGGCATTGCTGAGTGAACAGAGTGTGCGCCCGGAGGCGCCGGGTTCGATGGAGAACGTCTACGGCCTGTTCACCCGCTCGGCCCCGGTCGTGTTTCCGCTGAATGATCCGGTCGACTACGAACCGACGCGGGATGCGACGCTCGGAGCGTTGGCTGCCGCCGAGGGTCGTGAACCACTTGAGTACCTCTACGACTTCCTGTGCTCCGATGGTGGCCGCCGGTTCGCCTCGCTCAGCACGGTTGATTGCTATGCGCGCATGGAGGTTTTGCGGGAAATGCTTCTCAATCCCCATACGGTAACCGGGCTGAGCGACGCGGGAGCTCACGTCACGCTGATCTGCGACGGGACCATGCCGACGACACAGCTCACGCACTGGACCCGCGACCGCCACCGTGGCGAACAGATTCCACTGGAGTTCCTCGTGGCCAAGCAAACATCCCGCAACGCAGCCATGTACGGCCTCAAAGACCGTGGCACCATTGCCGTTGGTATGCGCGCAGATGTCAACGTGATCGACCATGCCGGTCTGAGCGTTTCTCCACCCGTAGCCCACAACGACCTTCCAGCGGGCGGAACCCGACTAATTCAGCCGGTCAAGGGCTACGTAGCGACATTGTGCAAGGGTGTCGTCACCCGCCGTCATGACACCGACACGGGTGCGCGTCCGGGCCGATTGGTCCGTAGCTGATAGGAATTGGGAATGTCACTGGAGATTCGAAAAATCGTTTCCGTTGTTGAGACGACGAGGCGGGAAATGGGTCGTGAGGTCGACGGGCTGCGTCGGAAGGTGGCAACGGGCGTGGTGTTCACCAACCCGGCCGCCGGTCAGTTCATCGACAACCTCGACGCTCTCATCGATCTCGGGGCGGAACTCGGCCAGATCCTCATCGACGAAGCTCTCGCCGTGCTTGGATGCCCGGCGTCGGAGGTCAGCGCCTACGGCAAGGCTGCGGTCGTCGGGACCAACGGTGAAATCGAACACGCCGCTGCGCTCATCCACCCGAAGTTCGGGGCACCGATCCGTGCCGCGTTGGGTCGGGGGCCGGCGATCATTCCGTCGACCAAGTTGCTCGGCGCTCCGGGTACCCGAATCGTCGCTCCCCTCACCAACTGTTCTGACATCTGGTCGTTCGATGAGATGGACGCGATCGCGTTCAGCATCGACGATGCACCACGACCCGACGAGATCCTCGCCGTGCTGGCGTTGGGCGTCGGGGGTCGACCACTTCACCGGATCGGAAAACCGGCATGAGCTTCAAAGCTGTCATCCTGCTGTCACGTCGGCAAGACCTGACGCCCGAAGCGTTCCGCTCGTGGTGGCTCGATTCGCATGCACCTCTGGCCGCGCAACTTCCGGGCGTGCGCCGGATCGTGTTCAACGCCGCTCATGACACCGATGAAATCGATGGCATCTCGGAGTTGTGGTTCGACTCCGAAGCGGACTTCGTGGCGGCTTATGCTACGGAACTCGGACAGAGCGTCGCCGCCGATTCGATGGCCCATGTTCGACGGCGCACGCGGCTGTTCGTCTCGGAAAACATCATTGTCGGCTGATTCACGAACGTGTGAGCCCGTAACCCTATTTAGGAGTTTTCATGAAGTTCGGATTGTTCGGTATCAACAACGGG
>JANMZO010000041.1:0-2089 GCA_031383405.1 Acidimicrobiia bacterium
GGACTGGGCCGTGACGCCCAACGCAACGCCGATCTGGGCCCACGTCGCACCATGGAACACGGCCCGGGCCACCTCGCGGGCCAGCCGGGCCTCGGTCTCGGCGATCGTCGTCGTGGCATCCGTGATCCGTTCCAACGCGACTCGTTGATGACGATCCGACAATCCCATCAGCATATGCTGATGAACTCTTGCGCCCACGCTCACGCGTCCGTCAAATGGTTCCACCACCGCCAACACCGGCGATGGACACCAAACCACCGAGCCTCCACCGGACCCAGGGCGGTTCAGTAGGCGTCGAGCCGGGTGAGATCGGTCGGATCGAACCAGGATTCCATCGCTCTTAAAAGAGCCCCCGCATCCTCACCGACACCGCTCCCATCACGAAGAACACGCCGTAATCAACCGGCGCGTGCTCACACAGTCAAGCCGCGGACACGTATCGTCCCGACCACCCCCGTCGGAGGAAAGGACGTTTGGCATGATCACGTTGCAGGTTTCCCTTGACTGCGCCGATCCGCACCGTCTCTGGCGGTTCTGGGCAGGGGTACTGGACATTCCACTCGTCTGGGCGGACGTCGAGCCCTTCCTCGCTGTGGGCATGGCGACACACGACGAGATCATCGACCTTGACGGTCGCAGGGCATGGGCACGTGCCGTTTCGCTTATCGACCCGAACGGTCGTTAACCACGGTCTTGTTCTCACGGGTCCCAGAAGAGAAGGCAGGCAAGAACCGCCTTCACTTCGACCTGTACGTTGGCCCCGGCGAACGTGCGCCGCTAGTGGAGCGTCTCGTCGCTTCAGGCCGGGGTTCCCGAACGGCACAGCGCAAGGGGAAGGTGGTTGCTGTTCATGAGTTCGATGGTTTAGCGACCGAGCATCCGGGCGCCGTCGAGTTCACCGCCGTTCGCCAGCATCAGCGCAAACCGCAGGTAGTCGCCGGAGGTCGAGAACAAGCGGAAGCCTCCCCACCCGAAGTTCTCCCAAGGATCAGCCGGTTGCGTGTCGGACACGTCGAGCCCGCCTGTTGACGGCCGAGCGTTGAACCGCGGCCAGGTACCGTTGGACGTGGCCCAGAACATCTACGACGACGAAGCGTTCTTCGAGGGCTATTCAACCCTTCCACGGTCGGTTCACGGTCACGACGGTGCGCCTGAGTGGCCCACGCTGCGGGACATGGTCCCCGACCTTCGAGGCCGTCGAGTGCTCGACCTTGGCTGCGGGTTCGGTTGGTTCAGTCGCTGGGCCGCCGAAAACGGTGCGGCCGAAGTTCTCGGGATCGACCTGTCAGAGCGCATGCTCACAAGAGCCCGTACCGAAACCAGCACCACGACAGTGTCCTATCAGCAACGCGACCTGGACCACGTCACGTTGCCATCCGACGCTTTTGACGTGGCCTACAGCTCCCTGACCCTGCACTATCTCGAAGACCTCGCTACCTTCCTGGTCAAGGTCCACGCAGCATTGCGAGCCGGTGGCGTGTTCGTTTTCTCGGTCGAGCACCCGATGTTTACCGCACCCTCGAACCCCGCGTTTGTCGCTTCACCCGATGGCTCACCGACGTGGCCGGTGGACCGCTACCTGATCGAAGGAACGCGAGTTACGAGCTGGTTCGCTCCGGGCGTGGTGAAGCAACACCGAACCATCGGGACGTACATCAACTCGTTGATCGCTGCCGGCTTCCAGATCGACGTTGTCGTTGAGTGGGGCCCAAACACAGAACAAATCGCAGCCGTGCCGGCATGGGTACACGAGACCCACCGCCCACCCTTCCTGCTGATCCGCTCACATCACCCGTGACCAAATCGCGGCCAGCCCCTTGACAGAGAAGAGCCGACATGGGGTTGATCCCGCAGCGCCGACGCGATCGCGTGGCGGTCGTGCGGAGGTCTGGGCGTACGCCGTGAACAATCGCCTGAACCCCGGACGCAGAAGAGCCCGTCGCAAAGCCGAGCGTTCACCCTGTCCCGCCACCGTGCCTCGATGGTGAGAGTGACAACGACACCGTGACGGCAACCTTCAGCCGACGCCGCAATCCTCACAAGTGCGGGTCGTGGCGGGTCAGGATATGGCAGGTTGCCTGATCGGTGC
>JANMZO010000063.1:0-4923 GCA_031383405.1 Acidimicrobiia bacterium
GGCAATCGCGATCACCGACGGGGTCCAGCGCTCGGGCGGTCCGGTTGGCTTGGGAGTCCGCCCCGGTCGAGAAATGACGATGGTTCCCGCAGCGATCTCAGCGGCACCGGTCTCGTCAACCCAGCCGATCCCCGCCCCGGCCAACGTTTCGCGCGCGCCAGGCGACATGCGGCGCGCTACCGCGATGTCGGGCCGCCCGCGACGTGTGCTCAGGACTCGCTTCGCATCTGCGAGTCGCCCGTCGCCAATCCAGGTGATCACGAACGGATGGTCGTTGACAACGATGTCGACGCCAGCATCAACGTCGCCCACCCGGACCTTCGCGGCGCGTGGCAACACGGCACGGACTGCGTCCTCGGCCCGACGGCCGGGATCTCGCTCTCGAACGGTTGTCATCGATACTCCACTCAAACAATATACATCAGTGCATCACTGCTGTATACATAATTTCTGATGTATCGGACCAACCTCACTCGCTGGCAACGTCCGACAAGCTCGTTCAGGTGGGACAAGTCTCTTGGGTCTCGACGGCGAGCGGTTGCACGGCACCCCACTCAGGTCGGACATCGCCTTCGCCGTAGTCATCGACCCCAACGGGTTCGCCGGTGCGAAGCGCCGTGAGTGTGTCACGGATCAATCGATCCCAATCCATCCACCAGAACTTCTGGCCGTTGTACAGCTCCGCTGCCCAACCTCTGAGGGTCTCCTCCACAGCAGCCTCGACGGTGGCCGCGCTCGATTCGGTCTTTGGGCTCATGCGGCCCAAACTAGAACGATCGTCGCGGAAGAACCCGATGGGTTTCGCTTGCCTCTGGCTCCTGGCCGCCAACACGCCACCGCTCGAAGGAGCTGTCGGTTAACTTTGATGCGGACTTTGTGCCGGCGGAGTATATGAAGTCAACCGAATCGAGTCGACGCACCAGCGGCGTGGGAACAGATCGCCGCGTCCCAACATGGGCCGCAGGGCTCATCTCTGGCCTATCACGCGACCTCCCCGCGGTCCTCACACGCGAGGAAATCCTCGAACGGTTGACCGACTCCCAGAGCAAACGGGACGTCGATGCCACGATCAACGAGTTGCGCCGCCTCGGTTGGCTCGTCGGGCTTCCGATCCACGGGGTGTGGGCGTTCATCCCAGCCGGCCAAGATGAGCTCGCTGACCCATACCTTGCACTGCGGGCGTGGCTGGCCCGCGATCCAGATGCACGATTCAGGCTCGCTGGCGCCGCCGCCGCGTGGCATCTGGGCTACCTCGATAGGGCACCTGATCGGCAGACCGCGATCTGGTTACCGGCAACAACTCGTCTACCCGACGGGCTTCGACCATACGTCTCGCTCGTTCAGATCAAATGGGGGCCAGATGCCGCCAACCTGGTCGGCCCGACCACCCGGTTGCTGCTGCAGCGCAAGCTCGACATCGTTTCGTGGGCCAGCGGGCTTCCCGCATTCGGACCCGAAGCTCTCATCGTCCAACTCGCTGCACGCCCATCGTCATTCCATCCATGGGCCGACCTTGTAGCCCACCTCGCCCAACTTGTCGACGACTGCGACGACGAGCGTCTCGCCACCCTGCTCGCCGATCAGTCGACCTCGGCATGGCAACGCGCGTCGTACCTGCTCCACGCCGCGGGGCAACAGTCACGCGGGCTTCAACTTCTCGACCAGAGGCCACGGCGGCCGCTGCCCAAGATGAAGTTCGAGCACGCCGGAATCGACCATGGTGACCCCGGCGTTTGGATGGCCGACTATCACCTTCTGGATCGTCTGGTCGCTCCATTGCAGCTCGTTCTCGGAAAGGCATAGCCAGTGGCGGGTCTCACTCGGTCACTCGTCACCAGACACGCCCTCGGACGCGCAGACGCGTACGACGCGGCGCTGCTCGACGTCGCTCAAGACCACCTGCTGTACCTACTCGTACCAATTGTGGCACGGGCCGGTTCTATCGTTTCCTTCATCGACTCTTTCCTCATGATGAGTCACGGCTCATACGGCTCCGACCGGAGGCATCACACGGGACTTTGCCTCACAGCGCGGTGGGCCATGCCCGGCTAGGTTGCCTCGTGGTCGGGGCGGATTCGAGCGAAGATCAGGCCAGCCCTCGCACGCAAAGCAGAGAACGTTGGAGCGGTGCCCTACCTTCGCCCTGAGGGACCGACAAAATCCCCGACGCGGTCCCACCATTGTTGTTACACTTGTTGCAGATATGAAGGAGAAATCATGTCGAGAACCAGTGTGCTATCCAACGCGGTCCGGGTGGAGTCACGTGAATCCGATCGGAACTCTGCCGCTCGGATCGCTCGCGCGGTTGCAGCGACTCACGGACAGTTGTTCACGCTTCAACTGCCCGACGGCAGCACACTGCCGCTCTCCGCGGCGCTCGTGGATGTATTGCGCGCGTCGGCTGACGAACTTGCCGAAGGCCACGCAGTAACAGTCTTGCCATCGGAGGTTGCGCTCAGTCCTGCTGAAGCGGCCGAACTGCTCGGGTTGTCGCGACCATTCGTTGCACGACTTCTCGACCAGGGCGACATTCCGTCGGAACGTCTTCCGCGTAGCAAACATCGCCGCGTACTGCTTTCAGACGTGCTGGCGTTCCAGGCTCAACGCGACCGGCGCCGGACCGGCCGACAGCGCGTTGGCGCACTCATCGAGGACACGGGTCTCCCGTACTGACTCCGGCTGATGAATCGGATCTTCGCCGATACCAACGTCTTGTTTCCCTTCTCTGTCATGGACCTGTTGCTAGCACTCAGCGAGGACAGCCTCCACGAGATGATCTGGACGGACGCACTTCTCAACGAATGGGAAGACGTCATTGTCCGAGAGCACAAGCGGACGAAGGAGACAGCGGCAGCCGTTGCGGCCGCGATTCGTGAGTTCTTTCCCGACAGCAAGGTCGAGCGACGTGACTATCAGCACCTCATCGCTGAGATGCCTGGCACGGACCCCGATGACCACGAACACATGGCTGCCGCGATCGTCGGCGGTGCCACGGTGCTGCTCACCCACAACAACAAGGACTTTCCGAAAAAGCCGTTGACGCTGCGAGGGCTCCGTGTCTCAGACCCTGACTCCTACCTTTGTGAGTTGGCGGCGCAGTACCCAGACGAGCTAGCAGACACGATCGTTCGTCTCGCAAGCGAAAAGCAGCGACCGCCGAAATCGCCTGACGACCTGTTGAACGATCTCAAGTACGCAGGCGTTCCACGCTTTGTGAAGAGAATCAGCGCACTGCTTGGTACCGCGCCATGAACGATGCGACCGAAGCTGCACTCGTCGAAGCACGCGCCGAGGTCGAGACGCTTCGCTCCGAGAACGTTCGCTTGCGGGACTTGCTCGGTCTGAACACTCGTGAAACCGACGGTCATCGACATGCTTGGGCTCCAACGCTCTTCACTCAATCGGCTGCGAGCGCGACCATCGACTCGGCGTCGCCACAGGACGACAAGCTTGCACTATTGCGGTCGTTGTTCGGAGCGCGAGTCGACGTCCACGCGCTTCGTTGGGAGAGTGCGTCGACGGGCAAATCAGGGTGGTCCCCGGCCGTGCGCGGCGGGTGGTCGAACAAACGGGCAAGGAAGGAGTACCTCCCGCTCACCGACGAAGTTTTCGCGAGTCACCTCCGTGGTGAAACCACGGTTGGTGTCTAGCCGCTCTTGCCTGGGGACACCTGCACGCTGCTGGCCTGCGACTTCGACGGTGGCAGCTGGGTCCTCGACGCGCTCGCCTACCTCGACGCCTGCCACCGCGTCGAGGTGCCTGCCGCGCTCGAACGCTCCCGCTCCGGCGACGGCGCACATGTTTGGGTGTTCTTCGACGGTCCGATCCCGGCGGCGGCGGCCCGGTCGCTCGGGACCTCATTGCTTCGAGAAGCAATGATGGCTCGGGCAGAGCTGGACCTGTCGAGTTACGACCGTTTCTTCCCGTCGCAGGACTTCATGCCGAAGGGTTCGTTCGGCAACCTGATTGCGCTTCCTCTTCATGGCGAACGCTTACGCCACGGCGCGACCGCTTTCCTAGATCCGACGACGATGGAGCCATGGCCCGACCAATGGTCCTTTCTATCCTCGGTCGCACGCATGGCACCAGCCGCCGCCGTTGCCCTTGCCGGCACACTGCGGCCCATCGGCGCCGGCCCGACACTGACGCTGGCAGACCTGACCAAGCCGGGAGGGCCACCGTTGCCACCGGTGATTCGTGCCCAACTCGGCGCCTCGCTGTCGATCGAGCGCTCCGGGCTTCCGCCAGCGCTTGTCGCAGCGCTGAAGCACCTCGCATCCATCCACAACCCGGACTTCTACGAGAAGCAACGGATGCGATTCTCGACGTGGAACATCCCCCGTTTCATCCGCTGCTACGAGGAGGACCTCGAATGGCTCCACCTCCCCCGTGGCATTGTCGAACTAGTCACCGGACTGATCACCGAACTCGGGAGCCGCCTTGAGGTGAGCGACGTTCGCCCCGACCATCCCCGTCTCGGGCTCGGCTTCGTCGGGCTACTACGACCTCAGCAGCTCGACGCGCTCCACGCAACGACGCCACACGAGCGGGGCGTGATCGTCGCCCCTCCCGGCGCAGGCAAGACCGTGATCGCCTGCGCCGTGATCGCCCACCACGACGTCCCAACCCTCGTCCTGGTCGACCGAAAGGAACTCGTCGACCAGTGGCGCGATCGCCTCGGGCAACACCTCAACCTTGAGCCCGACCAAATCGGGACCATTGGAGGCGGCAAGAACAAGCCGACAGGAATCGTCGATGTCGCCATGATCCAAACTGTCACCCGCCAAGAAAGCCCCGCCGAGTTCTTCACAAGGTATGGCCTCGTGATCGTCGATGAATGCCACCATCTACCGGCCGTTTCTTTCGTAACGTGCGTCCGCCAAGCCCCGTCGCCGCGTTGGCTTGGCCTGACCGCTACCCCAT
>JANMZO010000218.1:0-3097 GCA_031383405.1 Acidimicrobiia bacterium
CTCACCCCGCTCCGAATGCCCGGTCGGCGAGCGTTATGCAAGTACCCGAGTGGCAGATGGCCCTAGCGGCCTACTGACCCCGACACGCTTTCATTGTGGAGGACTCGACACGCGCCCAGAAGATGGCGCTGCGTTCGTACGAAACGTGATGCCAATTGCATCCGTCGGACCAGGATCGGTCCTCTTGCGGTCGCGGTAGGAAATCGAGTCGTGGCACTTGCCTCGGCCATGCAAGGGATAAAGAGACTTCGAGGACGAGCAGAATTTGTCGACGTTGCCGTAATTCAGCGAGGCCGCGTTCAAGTTATGCAGCAGTTGGTCCGGTGACTGTTTAGTCGGTGGCACCTCCTTTGGATGGCTTGACGGGTTCGGTGGGCGGTTTTGGTCGGCGGGTGGGTCGGTAGCTGCGGCCTTCGAGGTGGATGACGTGCGCGGTGTTGATGAGCCGGTCGAGGATCGATTCCGCGACGACGGGGTTCGGGAATAGTGGATACCAATCAATCGGCTGGCGGTTTGACGTCAGGATGAGTGAGCGTCCAGCGCGTTCGGTGACAAGTTCGTAGATGTCGTCAGCGTGGCTGGTGGTGAGGTCCCGCATCGCGAAATCATCGAGGACTAACACGTCGGGTTTCGCCCAGCGACGTAAGCGTGCACCCCAGGTCCGATCGGCGTGACCGCCCGCGAGGTCAGCGAGGAGCCGACTTGTTTTTGTGAAGATCGCGGTGTGGCCATGTCGACATGCGTGGTGTGCGAGTGCTTGAGCGATATGGGTTTTGCCGACGCCGACGGGGCCATGCAAGATGATCGCTTGGCCGGCGGTGATGTATCGGCCGGCGGCGAGGTCACGGATGTGCGCGGCAGGGATTTTGGGGTTGTAACTGAAATCGAAGTCCTCGATCGTTGTCTGTTGTTCGAAGCGTGCTTGACGTATACGTCGTGTGATTGCGTGGGCGTCGCGGCGTTCGATTTCGTCTTCGCAGAGCACTTGTAAGAATTCGAGGTGCCCGAACTGGCCTGCTTGGGCTTGGCCGAGTCGCACGTCGAGCGTGTCGAGCATTCCTCCGAGCCGCAACGCTCGTAATGTTGTTTCGAGTTGGTGTGTGCGGGTCATGACGCCACCTCGATCGTGGTGATGTGGCTATTGATCTCGACGACATTGTTGTTCGCGAAAAGTTCGACGGGGCCGTGGAGATGCGCGGGTGCGACGGGCGGCTCGGTTTCGATGGCAGTCTGGTTTTCGGTTCCGGCCGCGAGGATCCCCTTCACGGTCCGATAGGTCGGGTCGCCAACTTCCATCGCTCGTCGACACGCCGCGTTGAGACGCTCCGGACTGTATTTGTCGCCGAGGCCGATGATGCCTTGAACTGCACGCAGGCGATGTAACGCGTTGACCGACATCAATTCTTCAACGACAGCTTCGACGTCAACGCCGAGTTCGTTAGCGCGTTGACGACACCACACGGGTGTCCGCATGAAGAACGCAGCTTTTTGTGGCGGGTAATCGTCCCAGTCAGTTTGGCGGCCACGCGCCTTTCGTGCGTGGGTCTTGACGACGAGCGTCCCGACGAATATCTCAACAAGTAATGATGTTCTTCGTGCTTCAACATGTTGGCCGATCAACGTCCATGGCACCGAATAGAGCACGCCATCGACGTTGATATGACAGTCCGTGCCGACCTTGGGTCGCGACCAGTGCGCTGCTTCGAAACGTTGCCGTGGCAACGGCCGCAACGCAGCCTGTTCAACCGCAGCGAATATCGCAGTTGGTGTCGCACCCGCCAGGCCACGATGTTGACGTGCCCCGGCAACATCGGTCGACCAGATGACCGCGGCGGCTTGCATTGCTTCGAGACTCGCGAAGTCGCGGCCACGAAAGAAACTTTCACGGATATATCGCATGGGTCGTTCCACACGCGGTTTGTCTTTGGGTTTCGCGGCGCGTGCCGGGTCGATCAACGCCCCGTAATGTTCAGCGAGTTCGAGATAGCCACGATTGAGTTGCGGGTCATACAGATCAGGGCGGATCGTCCCGGTCTTGAGATTGTCGGGCACCAACCGTTCGGCCACACCACCAAAGAACTCAAACGCTGCGACGTGCGCGTCGATCCACGCGGTCTGATCCATCGCGAATACCGGCCGGATAAACATGTGGCGCGACATCGCCAACACCATCACGAACACGTTGAGTTTGCGGTTCCGGCCCGAGATCGGATCAGGCCACATCCCGAGATAGCCATAATCGATTTGGGCTTCGCTCCCCGCGACAACATCAGGACGCAAGACCGTCACGTCATCGATAGTGACTTCGTCAGGGAACTCGAGATGGACGTAACGCCGGAAACTTGAGACCCCCACCACCAAGCCATGCTCATCACGCAAACGTTGCCAGACCGTCGTCGGGTTATTCGTCTTGAGCATCAACTCGATATTCACCCTGTGTCCGTCGATGACGTCGAACGTCAACGAACGTGCTCGCGCATCGAGCAGTTCAGGGAACCATTCACGGGCGTGTGCTTCCCATTGCGCCCGGCTCAACGCCGGGCCGCCCGGCACGAACCCGGCGTCCGTCGCGTGTTTCAAATATCGGGCCACGGTATTGCGATGCACACCAACACTGAACGCGACTTCGGTCTTGGACCGCCCCGCATACCAATGCTGCAACATCTCGATTACGTCAATCATCTGGAACGTTCTCCTTGCCATGTGCCACCTTGCTCGTCGGATAACGAACAAGGGCTTACGAGGACCAAGGACCAAACGCAGGGATAGCTACGCCAGACGCCACCACGCAGCGCGCTGCATAACTTGAATGCACCGCGCTGAATTACGTGAACGCCCGCCGCTACATAACTTGAACGCAACCCCAAACACGCGCTGCATTACTTGAACGTCGACAGCGGGAAATTTTTCGGTCGACAACGGCTTGTTACTGGGCCTTTTCGTTGGCGCAGCGATGCCTCTGTGCGACACATCACACGCGCCTGTCGGCGGTCACGGGTGCGCTATTTCGAGTCGCCGAACCGCGGCAAGACAGCCACCTCCTTTGTCGATGTCCCAGGCGAGCCGTACGGTCCACCGCCATGGAGACGTTGCGATG
>JANMZO010000252.1:0-3638 GCA_031383405.1 Acidimicrobiia bacterium
CCGGTGCGCTCGAGTTCGTTGAGCAACGTAGCCATTAGCTTGGCACCGGAACACCCGAGCGGGTGGCCGAGGGCGATGGCACCACCGTTGACGTTGACCCTGCTCATGTCGGGATGATGTTCCTTCTCCCACGCCAGAACGACCGACGCGAACGCTTCGTTGATCTCGACGAGGTCGATGTCGGCAATGGTGAGGCCGGCTTTGCCCAGGGCTTTGGCAGTGGCCGGGATTGGAGCCGTGAGCATGAGACGGGGATCGGCTCCGGCCAGGGCGAAGCTGACAAAGCGGGCACGGGGCCTGAGGCCGAGCGCCTTGGCCCTATCCTCGCTCATGATCAGCACGGCAGAGGCACCGTCAGTGATCTGCGAGGAGTTGCCCGCGGTGACGCGGCCGGTCTCGGGGATGAAGGCGGGCTTGAGCTTGCCAAGGGACTCCAGGGTCGATTCACCGCGGATGCCTTCATCGGCCGTTACCAGTTGCCCGTCGGCGCCCATGACCGGGACGATCTCGTTCTGGAATCGACCTTCGGCGGTGGCCCGGGCGGCGCGCTGATGTGACCGCACCGCAAACGCGTCCATGTCCTCGCGGGAGATGCCCCACCTGTCGCAGATCAGCTCAGCCGAAATACCCTGGGGCACGAGACCGCCGGCGGACTCGTAGCGCTTGATCATGGTCGGACCAAAGCCCATGCCGGGACCGTTGGCCACCGAAGCCCCCATCGGCACGCGGCTCATGTTTTCGACTCCGGCCGCGATCACGACGTCGTAGGCACCTGACATGACGCCCTGGGCGGCGAAGTGGATCGACTGTTGGGAGCTTCCGCACTGGCGGTCGACGGTGGTCGCGGGAACGGTGTCGGGGAAGCCAGCGGCAAGTACCGCGTTGCGGCCGATGTTGAGACCCTGCTCGCCGACCTGCATGACGCAACCCATGATCACGTCGTCGACGATCGACGGGTCAAGGTCGCTGCGATCGCGGATCGCCTTCAGAACTTCAGCGGCCAGGTCGACGGCGTGCCAGCCCTTGAGTTTTCCGTTGCGCTTGCCACCCGCCGTGCGGACGGCATCGACGATTACTGCGTTTTGCATGTTGCTCCTGAGCTAAACGGGCGTTCGCGAAAAGGCGCATAACCCCACACCTTGCAGTCAAGTTTGCCACTCCATCTCTAGGACTCAAGAAACCTGGGTACCGGTGGGGCTTGACGAAGTGACTCATGGGGGAGATGGCGCTCTTCGCGCTCGGCGAGCGGCCGGCCCACCGACAGGTTCTCGGGATGTTCATCGCCGTGACCGCCGTAGCGCTGGTCGCATCCGGGTAGCGCTGATTCCTGACTAAAGAAGTCGGTTTTCCGATGTACGCTGCGTCGATTCGTTCTTCACCCCATGAAAGGAATACAACATGACGCTGCGCATTGGCGATATGGCACCCGACTTCACCGCTGAGACCACCCAGGGCACAATCAAATTCCATGAATGGCTCGGTGACAGTTGGGGCGTGCTCTTCAGCCATCCGAAAGACTTCACTCCGGTGTGCACCACCGAACTCGGCCGGGTGGCGAAGTTGGCGCCTGAGTTTGCGAAGCGCAACACCAAGGTGATCGGGCTGTCGGTCGACACCGTCGAGAACCACCTGGCCTGGGAGGGCGACATCGCCGAAACCCAGGGCACGCCGGTTGATTTTCCGATGATCGGCGACACCGACAGGGCCGTTTCGAACCTTTACGACATGATCCATCCGAATGCGTCCGATACGATGACAGTGCGCTCGGTCTTTGTCATCGGTGCCGACAAGAAGGTCAAGCTGTTCATCACCTACCCGGCATCAACCGGCCGGAATTTCGACGAAATCCTCCGCGTTATCGATTCACTGCAGCTCACGGCGAAATTCAAGGTGGCCACACCGGTCGATTGGAAAAATGGCGACGACGTCATCATTGGATCGGCCGTTACCGACGAGGAAGCCAAGACGCTGTTCCCGGGCGGGTGGACCACGGTCAAGCCCTACCTCCGCACTCTTCCGCAACCCGGAACGTAGGCGAGCAGAGACGTCTACCGCGCACTATCGCCGCAGGCGTCTCCACAGGAGTCGGAGTTTGGGGGAACTCCTACACAAGCGACCGGTCGTCGAAAGGCGACCGGTCGTTTTGTTTCGCCGACGACTCCACGCCACCTGACTGCTCATCGATTCTTCAAGATTGCCGATCGGGTGATGCGTGGATGACGGAACCCAACGATACTGGGGAAGCATGTCCGCCGAATCGACCAACGTTCCCGACTGGCAGCAGGCCAATCCGGCAGCGATAGCGAGGTCTCTGAAACACGCACTGGGCAAACCGTCCGGTGGGTGGTTGGTGGTCGACGCAAGCCGCACCCTCCTCGGCCTCCGCCGACCCCACCACTACTGGATTGATGGCCGCGAGTTCGTCGCGTGGACGACGTTTGACCACGGGCTGACCGTTGCGCCCGCAACGTGCCCGCACATGGGCGCCGACCTCAGCAAAGCCAAGATCGATTATGACGGTTGCCTCGTGTGCCCGTGGCACGGGCTCGTGCTCCCGCCGTCGGGTCGCACCAACTGGACGCCCGTCCATCTTCACGACGACGGCATTCTCACATGGGTCCAGTTCGATCCCTCGGCCAGCGGTGCGACCGCCACACCGATCCTCCCGAAGCGACCGCTTCGTTTTCTCGACGGTGTCATCCGGAAAGAGGCTCGGTGCGAACCACAAGACGTCATTGCGAATCGACTCGATCCGTGGCACGGCGTGCACTTTCATCCGTATGCGTTTCACGACCTGGTCGTCACCGGAGCCACCGATGAGGCAATCGACCTTGAGGTCAGTTACCGGGTTCTCCCCAAGACCCGTATCCGGGTCGGGGCCCGATTCGAGTGTCCGGAGGCGAACACGATCGTCATGACGATCACCTCGGGCGAAGGCGAAGGGTCGGTGGTGGAAACCCACGCAACACCGCTTGTGCACGCGGCGCCGGGATCACCGCCCCGGACCGCAATCGTTGAAGCGAGCCTGGCAAGCAGCAAGCGGCCCGGGTTCACCCACGCCACCAAGGGCGCGGTGTTGATACGTCCGCTTATTAAACTGATGGCCTCACGGCTGTGGAACGATGACGCCAGGTATGCCGAACGCACCTACGAGATCCGCTCACGACGCTAGCGCTTTTCGACGCCGCTGCCACGCCTGCAGGCCGGCGAGAAGGCCCCGGTCGGGAATCGACCAGACAGGCTCGGGGCTCACACCCCAGCCGGCCAAGAGTTCATTCGCGGCGATGAACCCGCTCGACACGGCCCGTTCCATCAGGGCCGTTGGGAAGGGCAGCCTCACAACGTCACCGGCCAGTTTGAGACCGCGGTGACCGGTGGACACCGTCGGCCTACGCAACCACGAGCCCGGTTCGAAACTCGGGCAGTCGTTGCGCACCAGCAACCGTTCGTCGATGATACGTGCACCTATCATCTCGGGATAGACCTCGTGAAGAGCCCGCAGAAGTTCGGTCTTGACAGCCGTCTCATCAACTGTTGTTCCGTTCGCATATGATTCGGGCAACGCGTAGCCGTGCAACTCGATAACGCTTCCTCCGGTTCGGAGCGCCCACCGCTGGGCTTCGGCCTGATAACGGTGA
>JANMZO010000269.1:0-7422 GCA_031383405.1 Acidimicrobiia bacterium
CATTCCGCTCGGCGTTCTGACTGTTGTGACCGGCGTCGCCGGATCGGGAAAAAGCTCGCTCGTGCACGGGTCGGTATCCGGCCGCGACGGCGTCGTGATCATCGACCAGGGTGCGATCAAGGGATCGCGGCGCAGCAACCCTGCGACGTACACCGACCTGCTCGAGCCGATTCGAAAAGCGTTTGCGAAAGCCAACGGCGTGAAGCCGGCACTCTTCAGCGCCAACTCCGAGGGGGCATGTCCGACGTGCAATGGAGCAGGAGTCATCTACAGCGATCTTGGAATGATGGCTGGCGTTGCGACGACCTGCGAGGACTGCGAAGGGAGGCGATTCGACTCGTCGGTGCTCGGCTATCACTTCGGTGGTCGCAACATCAGCGAGGTGCTCGCCATGTCGGTGAGCGAAGCAGTCACGTTCTTCGCCGCCGGCGAGGGGTCGTTGCCCGCCGCACATACGATCGTTGAGCGGCTCGCCGACGTTGGGCTCGGCTACCTCAGCCTCGGCCAACCCCTCACGACGCTGTCCGGAGGCGAACGGCAGCGGCTCAAGCTCGCCACCCGGATGGGCGAGAAAGGCGGCATCTACGTCCTCGACGAGCCGACCGCCGGCCTTCACCTCGCCGACGTGGAACAACTGCTCGGCCTCCTCGACCGGCTCGTCGACTCCGGCAAATCGGTCGTCGTCGTCGAGCACCACCAGGCGGTCATGGCCCACGCCGACTGGATCATCGACCTCGGCCCGGGCGCCGGCCACGACGGCGGCCGGATCGTTTTCGAGGGCACTCCCGCCAACCTCATAGCGGACCGTTCCACCCTCACCGGCCGGCACCTGGCGGCCTACGTCGGCGCCTGAACGACCGAGGGCCGGTTCCCGTTTCCGGATGACATCCGGTATGATTGTAGTGATCACTACAATCAAAGGACTATCGTGCCTGATTCTCCAAATTCCCGCTCTTCGTGGGACACGCTGCTTCGACTTGCGACGATTGCAGTCGGTGTATCCGGCCTCTTCTTCGTCGTGTTCGGATCGGTGACACAGTCGTTGTTCAAACGGCTCATCTACGGAACTTCGAACAACCCCATCACTGGCGCGGAAGCGCTCCACTACACCCGTTTTGTCTACGGCGTTCTCGGAGCAGTGATGTTTGGCTGGGCGTTGGGTCTGTGGTTTGTCGTTACCGGTCCGTTGCGTCAACGACAGCGTTGGGCGTGGAACGCCGTCGCCTTCTCCGTATCAGGGTGGTTTGTCGTGGACTCGTCGCTCTCTTTGTTGAGTGGGTACGCCGAGAACGCAATCCTGAATCTCACGTTCGCCGCGATGTTTGCGGTGCCCCTTCACTTCATACGACGAGAACTCCCGAAACGCAGCAGCTGACTCTTGGGCCGAGCTTAGGAAATCCGACCAGACCACTCATAGCTGGGAGGGCCCGGTCGTTCCGGTCGACATGTATCGCGTCGGGTCTGCTGGCGCCCTGGCCAAACAGGTTCGTAGGTCGCGGCCACGCCCGTTTGTTCCGGTCGTATGCAGTGGGGTTGTGTTTATGTGGTGAGGGTGAGTTGGGTGGTGGGTGGGCTGTGGAGGATGATGCCGTTGGGCCATTCGATGAGCAGGGTCACGTCGTCGGTGGCCATGGTGAGTTTCAGGCCGTGTCGGTGGACGAGTCGGTGGTGGAACCGGCACAGGAGCACAAGGTTGCTGATCTGGTGGTCTCCGCCGTCTTCGCGGTGTTTCAGATGGTGAATATCGCACCATCGTGGCGGGTGGCTGCATCCGCGGTAGCGGCAGTGCCGGTCGCGGACGAGCACGGCCCGCCGGTTCCGTACCGGAATGCCGCTTATCGGGGTACCAACATCGAACGGAACACCTTTCCCCGACACAAACACCGCAGTGAACGTCGCGTCGCAACACATCGCGTCACGAACCCACCTCGGAAGCACCGTCCCTGACGCGGTCGTCGTGTTCCCATTCTCGGCGTTCACGGTCACCGTGACGTTCGGTCGGGAACCGTGCACATCAGACAGGTCGTCGTTGCCAAGAACCTCGCTGGCGATCTCACACAGCGCGTCGTGGCGTTTCTGCACGATCGTGCGGTCATCGTCGGGTAACGGTTTCGATGGCATCACCGCGGTAAGGGCCGCGGCGAGCGTTTCACCGGCCAACGGTTCCAGGATTCCATCAAGCTTCCACGAACCGTCAGGTAACACCGTGAGTGTCACCCGACGCCGCGCTGAATGCGGGTCAGGCCGTGTCGGATCCGACAGTTCATCGTCACACAGAGATACCCACCGCCAGACGATCGTTTTGAACTCTGACGCACTCAACGCTTCCGCGGCTTGCAACAGCACGTGTTCGTCACGAACCGCCAGCGGTTGTCGTTCGTCGGTTACCGCGGCGGCCAACGTTTTGATGTGTGTGTACCCGATCCGGTTGCGGTGGAACGACTCACCGAACGAACCCAACACATCCAACAACACGGCATGGTCTTTACGGGCATGACCTTCGCTTCGTAACGCGTGGGTGTTCGCCGCGAGCCACGCCGGCCCGTTCGCGTACCCGTCGAACAGGTACTCACCGGACTCCCGGAACCGGCTGTACGCGAACGTGGTTCCGAGATCAACCCGGTCCAGGAGTGCACGGAGTTCTTTCACCGTGGAACCAGTCACAGCACCGGTGGTGAGCCCGGACAGCACGCGATCCACCGCAGCCCGGGCTGCCGCTATCTGATCGGTGAGACACGTATCCACGCACATACCGTACCACACAGACACGTACATATGTTCGTACACAAAAGTGACGTTCGACACACACGAGACCCGGGTTACCGGACATGACCGACACGACCTCCCGCGCCCTCGCCACACACCACCACCAAAAACACGAGCACCCAAAACACCAGCTCAACCACCAGTTCCGGGGGAAGTGCATAACCATTCCCCGGCGACAAACGTGGACCCGATGCGAAGAAACCATCAGCGCGACTACTTCCGTTGCCTACCGGCTTCGACGGACGGACGCTCTGCAATGAAACTCAACGACGATGGGGCCACCCAAAAACGACCGTCGCCTAAAACGCGCGAACGTTCGTGGTCAGAGCACCAGCACCGAGCAGACGAAATGAATGTCATCAGGCTCAGCGGCGAACAGCTCCGGGTGAACCGGATGGGCCAGTTGACAGTTCTGCTTGAGATAGAAACCAACCGCGGATGCCGTCGGTGTCGCCGAGACGTAGATCGACTCCGCGCCGGCACCAGCGGCAATGTCCACAGCGGCGTTCCAAAGAGCCTGCGCGGCACCTTGTCCGCGGTAGGAACGGGAAACGTGCAAGAACGCCAACCAAGCGAGGCGAGGCTCGAACGCCGGATGAACAATCGCGAGACCGACCGTGCACTCGCCATCGAACGCGCCGAGAAGGATGCCCCCACGCGCAAGAACCGACGAGCAGAAGGCGGTCACGGCAGCGACAGTGTGCGGGCCTGATCCGGTGGGATCCCACGCCGGAACGTCCGTGATCTCCGCTGGGAACTGCTGCAGCTTGCCATCGGTCAAGCGATACTGGACTTCAACGTGCTCGGACCGGTCTATCGCTGCGACGAGCGCAACGCCCTCCGCACGGAGTGTCCTCACTTGCATAAGTCTCAAAGATTGCCCGGTCTGGGTGGCCTGAGCAAGTCCGCCAACTTCCACGCATGCAATCAGTATCGGCATAGATGGTGATACGAAGATTTGGTCCGGCGGCGAAGCCAAGGCCCGGATCTTCGTTGCCGCAGGCGCGGACGGAGTTCGCATAGATGGTCCGTCCGGATGAGCCTCAGGTCACCTGAGGTGATCGGGGAGCTCGACCCAGGTTCCGACCTCGCCCACGTTGGCGGGAAGTGACGACAGATATGCGTACTGGTCGAAGGCCGCGAAGTTCTCGCGGAAGTTGCGGTAGGTCTTGGTCCACCACATGCGCTTGCGCATCTCGTCGGGGGCCAGGTCCGCCTCTGTCGTGCCCCGACCGCCGAGCTCGACTCTGACTGGCTGCTCGTTCTGGAACGCGCCGGCTTGATAGAACGCCGCGCCCATACCCACGTAGTAGGTGAACAGGACGGTGGTCATCGCGGCGAACTCGGAGCGGAACGCTTCCCAGGTGTAGTCGGGGTACCGGTGGGTCTTCGCCATGAACTGGTCGTAGAACGCACGTAACACGGTCTCGCGTCCTTCGCCCTCGTAGACCTCGGGTAGTACGGATCCGCTGCCCATCAGGTAGGCCAGATCCGAAGGTACCGGCCCTCGGAACAGCAGTTGGAAGTCGATGACGAGCCAACCATGCGGGTACTCCGCCGATGCGGGACAGAAGAAGATGTTGTCGCCCCGGAAATCGCCATGCGACAGCGTGCAGGTAGCCCCGTTGTCGGGATGGACCGGGGCGTAGAACGCCTCGAGCTTGTTGGTGAACAGCTCGGCGATGCCCTCACCCAGGTACTCGTTCCAGGCCGGTCGTCCGACCAGGGGCGAGTCGGCCATGGTGGTGATCTTGTCGAACAGTTTCGCGCCCCCGGGCATGACCGCTTTGTAGACCGCCAGGTTTGCATCCGACGCCCAGTAATCGACGCCCAGCTCCTCGAGTTCAGCGTTGAGCTCACCCTCGTGGCAACCCTCCCAGGCCACCGCCGTGTCGACGAGCGCCGGCACCATCTGCAGGACTTCGTCCAACGTCAGCTCGTTCTCGTGGACCTTCTGCTCAGCGAACGTCGCTGCGTCCTCCATGACCAGCGCCCATCGGTCCTGCGCCACATCGAAGTCGGCGAGCAGCGCTGCCGGCCTCGGGAAGAAGCGATCACCGGGGAACAGGTAGGCCTTAATGTCCTTGATGAACATTGCCCGGATGGACTCTTTGGGCATGATCTCGAACTCGGGCCAGGCCTTGACGATGTAGGAACGTTGGGCTTCGGTCGGCCGGGCGAAGGAGCACTGCACCCGCTTAATGGCCGAGAAGTAGCCGGCCGTCATGCCGACACCGCTCTCTTCCATCGAGACGACGTGGTTCGTGGCGTCGATCACGCCCCGCGCCCGCAGCAGTTCCGTCATGAACGCGGCGTCGACATCGTCGAGTCCGCGTGGCAGATCCATATGACCCGGTAACGAGTGCATCAGGCTCTCTCTCCATCCGCAGCCGCGGATCCGTTGAATGGTCGCACCCTACAACCCAGAGCGACGCGTCTGCGCGCCGTTCGTGCTGAGAATCTGTGTCCGGAGCGCGGCCCGGGCGCGAAGCAGACGGCTCTTCGCAGCCTCAATGGTCAGTCCGAGTTCGCGTGCGGTGTCGGGACCACTCACCCCTTCGATGTCGCGCAGAATCAGGATCTGGCGATGCTCGGGGCTGAGTCCCTCGAGCGCCACATGAACCGTCGACACGAGTTCGGCCCGAACCGCAAGCTCTTCGGGACCCAGGACATCATCACTCACGTCGTCGAGCGCATCCATCTCGACCTGATCACCGAGCAGCCGGCGCCGCCGTGCGACGGGACGCAACAGTTGGCGGCAGGCGTTGCGCACCGTCGTGAACAGCCACGTTCCGATGCCAGCCTGTCCACGAAACTCGGCCCTGAAGCGGGTGAGAGAAACGAATGCGTCCTGGACCGCGTCATCGAGATCGACATCGCGACACACGCTGCGCCCGTAACGGTAGACACTATCGTGGTACAACGCGACCAGTTGCGACAGCGCCTGGTCGTCACCGGCACACGCGCGCCGAACGATCTCCCCGTGGGGTTCGGACCGGTCGCCGCTCACCTCAATAATGCTATCGCACTCACTTCGGACCGGACCGGGTGGCGGACCCGAACGACACCGGCCGCGGGCACACCTCGCCGCGGCCGGCCCCGACTGACGAAGTGCGCGCTGTGCCGGTGTCGCTTGTTGCGAACTCACCGCAGGTTCTCGACGAGTTCGTGCTTGTCGAGCGCGAACAACGGCATGGTCGCCGCGTGTTCGTAGACCGGTACCGCTGAGGAGTCCACGATCAGCACCCCACTGCGTTGCATACCGAACTTGGTTCCCAGGCCGAGATCTCGCTGCGCGTCGGACGCGGCGTCGCCCACGACGATCTGCAGTGTCGGATACCGCTCCGCGAGTTTCCGGGCGGACTGAACGCCATCGGGAATGACGATCACCAGCCGGCGACCAGACGCAGAGATCTCCGATGTCATCTCCAAGAGTTCCTTGAGGTGCCTGCGACACACCGGGCAGGTCGAGGTGCGCATAAAGAACAGGACCGCACCGTTCGGTCCGACCAGATCGGTGAGCGCGACTCTCGCGCCGGTGGTGGTTTCGAGGAGCAGGTTCGCCGGGGTACGGGCGGGAAGGGTGGAGGTGGACATGTTTGTCACTTTCGGTTCTTGCCGACCGGGTGTGGCTGGCATGACTGTTGGATGCCTGACAATGGCAAAAGGATTCGCGGTTTCTGAAGAAATTTTCAACGAACCGCGAATGCGTTCATCGCGACCCGGTCCACACGCGTGGCAACGGCGCGCCGACCGGCAGGCCGGATTGGGCGCACCTGCGTCAGACGTGTCGCATGGTCCAGGACCCGTTGTCGACCAGCCAACCTTATGAGAGGCGAGTGAAGGTGACGTGCAGCGTGCCGCTCTCGGCCGTCTCGGTTCGCACCTGGCAGCCGTCCTCGAGCCCGCGAAGGTCGCTCCACAGGTTGATTCCGCGACCGAGCAGGATGGGCGCGATCGCGACGTGCAAACGGTCAACGAGACCAGCTTTGAGAAACTCTCGCACGGTGCTGATACCGCCCCCGACTCGCACGTCTTTCCCGCCGGCGGCAGCGGTGGCCCGGGCAAGCACCTCGTGGGCGGTCGCATCAACGAAATGGAACGTCGTTCCGCCGGACATGTCGATCGAATCGAGCGAGCGGTGGGTGAGGACGAACACCGGCACACGAAAGGGCGGCTCGTCACCCCACCAGCCCCTCCAATCGGGGTCATCCGGGTAGGTATGAAAGCCGAACATGCCGGCGCCCATGATCTCCGCGCCGATGTCTTCGAAGTACGCCGCGGCGTAGCGGTCGTCGACGCCGGTCGTGCCCCCGCCCGAGGTGTCGTGAAAGACCCGCTCACGGAATGTACGCGTGGCGGCATAGGCGGCGGTGAGCTTGTTCCAGTCCTCCCCCATAGGGTTGTCCGGCGTGCCGCCTTCGGTCGTGGCGTAACCGTCGAGCGAGATGTTGAGATCGACTCGTACTCCCATGGGCAGGTTCCTTCCAAGTGATTGTGATTTGCAAGCACTACAGTATGTAGGCCAGGCGAGACCGTCAAGGAGCCAACGATGGACGAACCACGCTCGGGATGCCCGATCAACGCAGCAGTCGAGGCGCTCGGCGACCACTGGTCGCTGCTCGTACTGCGCGACGTGATCTTCGGTGACCGCCG
>JANMZO010000274.1:0-61669 GCA_031383405.1 Acidimicrobiia bacterium
AAGACGGTCAAGTCGAGACCGAAGCCGGCGATGAAGTCGAACGTGAACATCGGTTCGGCCACGCAGATCATCGCCGAAGCCGCTGTACGCATCGACACCGGAGTGAACACCGCTCGCGTGACCGACGCCATGAACTCGCTAAACGTCGACTGGCGCACCGTTGCATCCGGTTGGACCATCGTGTTCAAAAAGGAACGGAACGGATATCTGGGGCTCACCTACGTTCGGGAGCGCAAAGTCGAAATCTATGTGCGCAGAGATCAGACAGCAGAAGGGTTGGCCCACGACCTCGCCCACGAACTTGGGCACGTCGCCGATGTGACTGCGGGAAATGACGACACCCGCGCCGCGTACCTTCAAGCTCGGGGCCTGGCTGCTACCACGCCATGGTGGACCTGCTCAGGGTGCACGGACCTGCAGGTCGGCGCAGGAGACTTCGCCGAAACTTACGCGCTTCTTGCCGCTCCGCCGTTCAAGTTCTACTCAGAACTGGGCCAGCGGCCCGGTCCCGCCCAACTCAATGACGTGCTCGCCTCGCTACCGGACATGATCCGGGCGACGCTTTCGTCGTCGTCGTCGCTTTCGTCGTCGTCGCTTTCGTCGTCGTCGCTTTCGTCGTCGTCGCTTTCGTAGTCGTCGCTTTCGTAGTCGTCGCTTTCGTAGTCGTCGCTGTTCCCATACAGGATCGTGCCCTGGGCCAGCGCCGATCGCATCAACGTGTCGATGCCGTGAACGCGCCAGACGGCCAGCAGGTTCGGTGTGGTTCCGCCTCCGCCGTAGATGACGTCCAGTCCGCTCAACACCTGCTCCGGCGAGCTCGCAGGCGGGCGAAACAGCGAGAGGTGAGATGGCTCGCAGTGCGGGCCGAAGGTTTCGTAGAAGCTTTCGACACAAACCGGAAAGTCACCAGACGCCGTCGGGATGGCACCGACCTTGGGCTTGTCCTTGCCGAGCAGCGACAGGACGTACTGGTCGAGCTTGAGTGATCGTGCGAAAAATTCACGAACAAGGCCACGAAATCCTCGACGACGACCTCCCCCGACTATCGCCCTACTGCGCCAACACATCGACGTCCACCAATGTTCCTCACGGGCCGGTAACTTCGAACGTCGTGCCTGCCAACGCATCCCACTCGACCCAGACGTCGGCCGGCCTCAGCCGCCGAGCGGTGCTCCTCGGCCTGGCCGCAGGCGGGATCATCGCGGCGACAGGGGTGCCCGTCGTCGCTGCCAAGCGACGGGTAAAAACACGCGTCGTCGTCGTCGTTGGTGCCGGCATGGCTGGGTTGGCCGCCGCCCGGCAACTGCGCTCGGCTGGCGTCGCCGTCACAGTCATCGAGGGGCGAAACAGGATCGGCGGACGCATCCACACCGTTCGCTCCTGGCCGCGTCCGGTGGACCTGGGTGCGTCGTGGATCCACGGAGCGCGTACCAACCCGTTGACGCGTCTCGCCGCCGAGGCTGGGGCAAAGACCGCGAGAACGTCGTACCAGTCGGGCGAAGTGCTCATCGATCCGTCCCTGCGAAGCGCCGGTCTCCGTGACACCAACGCCAACCGCTGGGACGACCTCTTCAAGAAGGCGCTCGACGCGGCGTCCGAACTCGACAACGACATCTCGGTGCGGTCGGCGATCGATCGGGTGACCCCTTCGACGCTGTCGGCCCCGCAACGGGCCGACCTTGCCTTCCACCTGGTGGGCATGTTCTCGACGGAGTGGGGCGCCGACCCGTCGGTGTTGTCGGCGTGGAGTGTCGACGAAGGCCGGGACTACGCCGAGGAAGGCGAGGACGTCCTTTTCCCCGACGGCTACGACCGCATCCCGAAGTACCTTGCCACGGGGACAACGATCCGCCTCGGCGTGCAACTGCAGAAGGTCACGCTTCGCACGAACGGCGTTTCCCGGACCACGTCGGCCGGCACGGTCGACGCCGATGCTGTCGTGGTGACCGTTCCTCTCGGGGTGTTGCGAGCCGGAGCAATCGTGTTCGAGCCCGGGCTCCCACCTGCCAAGCGAGCGGCGATCAACGCCCTTGATATGGGCGTGCTGTCGAAAACGTTCCTTCGCTTTCCTCGCGTGTTCTGGCCCGGCGATGCCGACTGGATCGAGTACCTCGGTGAGCCGTCCAAAGGCTGGGCCGAGTGGGTGAGCTTGGCTGGGTTGGACGAACCGGTGCTCCTCGGGTTCAACGCCGGAGCGAAGGGCCGTTCCGTGGAGGCCTCGACCGACACCGCAATCACCGCCGAGGCCATGGCAGTGCTGCGATCCGTGCTCGGGGCCCGGGTTCCGGACCCCGAGGCGTCGAAACGCTGCGTTCGCGACGGCTTCGCCGAGTCGCTCGCCGACGAACAGGGCCCAGCCTTTGGCGTGCTCGTTGGCATGCGTGGCGGGAAAGTTCGCTGTGCGTCAACCACAGTTCGGTGTCACCGTCGACAGACGTGAGCGTCACTTCGGGTAGTGCCAGGGGCAAGCGTCTCACCCATAGGGTTGCCCTCCCAACCGAAGGTGAAGACCAGCCGCCAGTCGGCACCGTTGTAGCCGTAGTAGACCGTCGTAAGCCTGTTTCTGCTCGAGCGGTTTACGCTGCGACTTTTTCGGTGGCGGACCGGAGCGCTTCTCGGGCGGCCGCGATCCCGTTGCGGCCAAGATCTTTCGTACGTTGGTCGAGACGGAAATCGGCCTCGAGGTTTTCGATGAGGACCAACTGGTTTTTACGCATGTGACCAGTATTCGAAGGGGGTATGACAAAATCCGGGCTCAACCGGATTTTCCTGAAATATTCTTCCTCGACCGGTCCGTTCGCCGATTGTGGCCCAGACTGGGTTGGCTTCCGTTGCCCGACCTACCATTACGCGATGACCTTTGGAATGACCGTGCCCTTCGATGGGCCGCCGCTCAGCGAACAACGACCCTGGTTCGAAGAACTCCAGGAGCTTGGTTACACAGACGCCTGGTCGAGTGAAGCGAACGGTGCCGATGCCTTCACTCCCCTGATTCTCGCATCGCAGTGGGCCCCCAAGCTGCGTCTCGGCTGCGCCATCGTGCCTGCGTACACCCGAGGCCCGGCGCTTCTTGCCCAGAGCATCGCAGCACTGGCGGAGACGGCACCCGGTCGGTTCGCGTTCGGAGTCGGCACGTCGTCGAATGTGATCGTGAGCCAGTGGAACGGCATCGCCTTCGATGAGCCGTACAAGCGCGTGCGCGATACCGTTCGGTTCCTGAAGTCGGCTCTCGCCGGCGAAAAAGTCGATCAGGTCTACGACACGTTCACCGTGAAAGGGTTTCGGCTCGGACGCAAGATCGATGTGCAACCTCAGATCCTGATTGCCGGACTCCGCCCTGGCATGCTCAAGATGGCCGGAGCCGAGAGCGATGGCGCGATCATCAACTGGCTCTCGGCCGAAGATGTCAAGAAGGTCGCCCCGATCGTGCAGACCGCTGGCGGCGGCACGAAGAAGGAAATCGTCGCGCGCATCTTCGTGTGCCCGAACCCCGATGCCGATGCGGTACGCGCCGCCGGACGCTTCGCCATAGCGGCGTACCTCAACGTGCCTGTCTACGCGGCCTTCCACGAATGGCTCGGCAACGGCCCCAAACTTCAGGGCATGTGGGATGCGTGGAAAGCCGGCGACCGCAAGGCCGCCCTCGCCGCGATTCCTGATGAGGTGGTCGACGCGCTGATCGTTCACGGCACGCCCGAACAGTGCCGCGCCCACATCCAGCGCTACGTCGACAACGGGGTTACGACACCGGCCCTGGCTGTCATGCCCTTCGGTGGCATCGACCTCCGCCAAGCGGTCCGCGACCTGGCGCCACACTGAGTCGCGACACCGTTTGAGCACAAACCGACAACAGTTGTCGGGTTGTGTTCAAACGGGTTGGATCGAAACCTACGAGACGGCTCTAGGCGATACCCAAACGCTTCGCGCCGCGGGTGATCGCTGTAGGGTCCGTCGGCCTCAGGGCGACGAAGATTGTCCGGTCGACATCACCGAATCGGACCCGGAGTTCGTGGTCGGGATCGAGAAACTCCTCGTCGAACGGGAAGAACACGGTGAGCACAAACGGTCTGTCACCAGCGGCCCGTTTAGCCAAATCGAGCAGGCCCCTTGAGGTGTCAGCACGGGCTCGCACGTTGACGCCGTCGGCGTGCTGTCCTGACAACGTGGCAAGGTGTTCGCTGTTGAGCCCGACGAAGCGGGGAGGAACGGAGACTGGTTTGGGGAACCCCCGGTACTTCGCATCGCGATCATCTGCCCACATATGATCCATAACGGTCAGGCTCTCCATCAGGAAATCGTGCCGCTGGGTCAGATGGGGGAGCAGCGAAATGCCGGCCGTGCGGTGCTCCGCGGTGAACGGGCCGTTGGGACCTCCACCCGCGCCGAGTCCGAGCAGCAGTCGACCGTCAGAAATGTTCTGGACCGTCGCTGCCGCGTTAGCCAGCATGGCCGGGTGGCGGTTCTGCACGTTGGCTACGAGCGGTCCGATGTTCACGGTCGTCGTCGCCGCAGCGAGTGCGCCCAGCACCGTGAAGCAATCCGACATTGTGTGGCCGCCGCCCATCGTCATTCCCGTGAGGTGGTCCCACACCCAGACCGCGTCGAATCCATTTGCCTCAGCGGTAAGAGCCTGTTCCCGGATGTCGGGCCAGTGCGTCGTAGCGGTGTTCACCTGAAAATCAAACAGCACAGCTTGTATCCGTCCGGGTCAGTCTTTGACGTGGTCCGGGTCGATGACCGTCAGATCGGTTTGGACGAAGGCTCGTGACGGCACCAGTCCGGCGGTCCGAAGAAGCGAGGTACCCGTATGCGACGGGGCAACACCTATGTGCGCATAAGGCTGAACTGAATGCGCGGTCGAGTAGATCATCCCGTGAACCATTTCGAGGCTTCGCCGGGTGACTCGGCTGGGTTTGGGTTCACGGCGCTGCTCACCTCGCACTCCGGACCTTGGCCTGGAGACGACGCATACCGCCGAGCCATCGGTCAATGTCGGTCGTCTTACGCTGCCAGAACGTAAGCACCTCGGCGTGGGGAAGGATGAGGAACCGCTCGGCCCGGACCGCATCGATCACACATTGCGCCACGACCGAGGGTTCAAGCACGTCGCCGGACGCAGTCACCGATGCCGCGGCACTCGATGCATCGCCTTCGGTCATACCGCGAAGCATGTTCGTGCGGACGCCCTGCGGACAGAGGCACGACACCCGGATCCCCTGGTCACCGTGGGTGATTGCCAGCCATTCAGCCAAAGCGACTGCGGCGTGTTTGGTGACCGTGTAGCTGGCCGTCCCGATATTGCTCAGGAGCCCGGCGGCGGACGCGGTCGACACGAGATATCCCTCGCCACGCTCAATCATGCCGGGTAATACCGCCCGGGCTGTCCACACATGCGCCATGAGGTTGATCTCCCAAATCATCTGCCATTCGCGGTCGGGAGTTTCCACGCCACCCGAAAACCCGATGCCCGCATTCGACCAAACGAGGTCTATCGGACCGAAAGCCGCTTCGCCCGTTGCGACCATGGCGATGATGTCGGACTCCTTCGAGACGTCGCAGGTCACGGCGATGGCCGACCCACCCTGAGCAGTGATGGAGCCCACGGTGGCCGCAACTCCGACGGCGTCGCGATCGGCTGCGACCACGCGAGCTCCGCTAGCCGCGAACGCGATAGCCCCAGCCCGGCCAATTCCACTTGCAGCACCGGTGACGATACAGGTTCGGTTTCGAAGTTCCATGTTGCCGACTGTAGGACAAGGCCGTTTCAGGCGCATACCAGGTCAAGCTCCACGGAGCGTGGCGCTTACGTTGATCCGGGCATAGGTCACATGCCCCCTTTTTACATGTTCTTCATCATTCGACGATGGAATGGAAACAGCTTCGATGTAGTTTGTATGAGTAATGGATACCCTCGAACGAGACGTCATCACCGAAGCCCTCGCGATCATTGACCGCAACCTCGGCGAACTCAACCGGCGTGAGCTGGTTTCAACTGCCGAGGTCACGGACTTGCTCCTCGACGTCCGCTCTCTGCTGGTCGAAAGCGCGGCCTCCGAAAACTGACGTTTTCCACGGTTTCCCCGGTGGCAGTCGCGGTACGGCGGTGCGGCGAAGTCACCACAACGTCAACTCGCCGTCGGCCACGAAGCCATACCCTTTCGGCGGGCGTGTCCGTTCAGCTTCCGACAGCCAGGGTTTCTATAGCGGCCAGAGTCGCCTGACGACAGTGCCGAAGACGGCGCCCACGACAAGGCCCCCCGCCACGTCGGAGACGTGGTGTATTTTCACGTGCACCCGGCTCAGTGCAACCGTCGTGGTCATCGCCGCGTACACCGGTGCCCACCGTGTGTCAGGTTGGGTGAACAGCAGAAATGCCGTCACCGCCGAACTGGCGTGACCGCTCGGAAAGCTGCTGGTACGTGGCCTTCGTAAATGCAGCGGACGATCCTGTTCCCAGCCGGGGCGTTCCCGATTGAAAAACGACTTCACGACACCGTTCACCAACACACTCTCGGCGCCGAGTGCGGCCGCCATGCGGATCGCCGCCTTCGTTTTCCCTTCCGGCCCGATCGCCGCCTGTGCCGCGGCGACTGCGAGCCAGATCATACCGAAATCGCCCACTTCGGACGCCGTGTAAAAGACCCGATCGAGTGCCTTGGATTTCCGCAGGGCACTCCAACGTTCTTCGAAGGCCTTGTCGAACCGGTCGAACGATGTCGGAATCGGAATCTTGGGCAGTTTGATCATTAGACCGCGACGACCGGTTCGGGGTCGACCCGAGCGTCGACATGCGCGTTGACCCGCGGCCCGGACACATCGAGCACCACCGGGAGCCCCGCACCGCGAAGGTCGATAGTGTCGGTCGGCTCCTCTTTGGCACCCATTGCGCCGAGCACGTGGTTGACCAGCGCAGTGTCTTCCGGAAGGTGCTCAAAACGACGACTCGGTGCTTGCCCCGGGTCACCGCCGTACGCGGGACACCACGCTTTGTAGGAGCAGTAGTTGCACAGTCCGGAAGGCTTTGGACGGAAATCATCGCGGGCGCACGCCTTTTCGACGGCGTTCCAAATTGCCGACGTGCGCATCGTCAGGCCACGTAACGACTGCTCGGTCGGTGAACTGATAATTGCCATCGGCTCGTGCAGATACAGCAGTTGCACCTTGGCCGGTCGCTTTCCCAGCATCTGCTCGCACAGGAACGCGTAGAACTGCACGCCGCCGAGGCGACTTTGCTCCTGGTTGACCCCGGGAACCTTGCCGGTCTTGTAGTCGCTCACGATCAGGTCGCCGTTTGCGTCGAGCTCGAGGCGGTCGATGATCCCACGCAGCGTCAGCGAACCAAGTTTGGCCTGCATCCGCAACTCGAGACCGATCGGGCGGATCTTGGTGGGATCTTCGAGTACGAACGCATTGCGAACCAAGCGGTCGGCATCGACGAGGAACTGCTCCCGCTCCTCGTCGGTGAGCACCAGATCCCGATATTCGTGACCTTCGAGGATTTCAGGTACAGCGACAGCCAACCTGTCGAGCGCCGCAGCAACCGTGCGATCACCGGGTGCCTCAAGGTACAACAACTCGAGGGCCCGGTGAACGAGCGTGCCCTTTGCGGCCCAGACCGTCGACGGCTCGGGCACGCGGTCGATGGCGGAAAAGCGAAATGCCAGCGCACAGTCTTTGAACGACGCCACTTTGGATGGTGACAGCGAAACCGGAAGCGGGAGAGGCATGAAGCCAGGCTACCGGAGGGGGTGTGACGAAGATGTCGATGCGGCCAACTCCCCGACCCACTGGTCAATCCGGGTGTGACCTGGGTTGAGCAGCGGATCACGAGCCCGCTACGATCTCCCACATGATCCGCGTCTCCATTGCCTATCCGTCCGCCGAAGGCTCAACCTTCGACCACGCCTACTACGCCGCCAGCCACATCCCGCTTTGCAACTCGGCCTTTCAGCCGGTCAAGACGGAGATCGACAAGGGGCTGAACGGCCCCAACGTGGCGGCTGTGCACTTCTACTTCGACTCTATGGACGCCATGCAGGCCGCGTTCGGTTCGCCGAAGATGGGCGACGTGATGGGTGACGTCCCGAACTACACGAACATCGCTCCCGTCATGCAGGTTTCAGAGATCGTCGGCTGACGATGCCGAATGCGAACCGGAGCCGGGGCCACTAGCGGGGCCGGTGGTCTTCGGGTGGTGGGCTTCGGGTGGTGGGGTTGACCCGGGCTCGCGTGCTTCAGCCATCGCGGCCCACAGGTCGGTCGCGGTGGTCGGTCCGACGAAGCTCTTCACGACGACGCCATGTTGGTCGGCTATGACGGTTGTCGGCACGGCGTCGATCCCGTAGCGCTTGTGCGTGTCGGGTTTCGTCTGATAGTCGACGAGGTCAACACCTACGACTTCGCTGCGCAGCACCTCGGCCATTGCACCCACTTTGGCGCACGAATGGCATGTCGCCGACGTGAAGACCACCATGATCCACGGGGCTTCGGGCCGGTCGAAATCGTCCCGGTCAAGCTGTTGCGGAACCGTCCACCCTTGTTGCGTCGGTGGCTCGGGTCGGCGGTTCCTGTTGAATTGTTGGGCGGCCAGAACGAGCACCGCTCCAACGACGATCGCGAAAACAACGATGTTCATGCCGGGTGGTTCAGGAACGACCTGGTTATGATTTCGGCCATTTCGTCGATTCCTTCGAGGATCCCGAAATGGGTTCGCGTCGGGAAGCGCAGGAGTTCGGAGTTCTTGAGCCTTCGGTGTTGGTCGGGTACCGATTCGATGAAGTTCGGCGCCGTGTTTTCGCTGAGCCCGAGGATGACGTGGCACCCGATCTCATGCAGATGATTCAGGGTGTCGGTCTGCGAATGCGCGAACAGCGCCCCCTCATTCGCGGTGCGGCATTTCAATCTTGACGTGCCGTCTTCGAGATCGTCGAATCCCCATTCAACGTACGCGCGCAGCGCATCGTCGTCGATGAGGCTGAAGGGTGGTTTCGACGCGTAGTTCGCGTAGGCGGCTTCTCTCGACGCGAACACTTCCCTCCGCTTCTGGGCCTGTATCACCATTGCACTGTCGGAAGAGGAGTACACGACACCCTCCGGAAGGGTGAACACGACCGGTTCGAACCCGAACAGTCCGGCAAAGGTTCCCGGCCTCCGGAGCTCCCCCTGGAGAATTGAGTAACCGCCCTGGGAATGCCCGATGCCGAACACGTCACCTCGACCGGAAAGCCCCAGCCCATCCAATACGGCGGTGAAGTCGTTTGCGATCCCGGTCCACTCGAAGTCACCGTCATCGGGGACCCCGGCATCGCCCTGGCCACGGATGTCGATGGCGTAACAGTGGAAACGGGCTCGCAGCCGTGCGGCGAGGGGTGCGTAGGTGTGGCCGTGCAGCCCCGTGGCGTGGGCGATGATGAGCGGCGGTCCGTCGCCGCCCCAGTCGTAACTTGGGATCTGCACGCCGTCGGTTGACGGGAACCAACGTACGGCTTCGGGAAACGGAAGCGAATAGAGCGGAGTCCGCCCGAGGGGGGCGGTCGGCAACTCACGGATCAAATTTGCGGGCGTGTGTTTCTGCTGGTCCGGCACGACGTGCCATGGTAGGTCCCGTGGAACTTGATGGACGAAATCCGAACCCTGATGAAGTTGCAGTTCTGGAGGCGCTTGGTGCCTTCTACGACGCGTTTGAGCGACGAGACTTCGACACGATGAGTGACGTTTGGGAGCACTCCGACCGGGTCGTCTGCACCCATCCCGGCTGGTCGACGCTCCGGGGGTGGGGGCACGTTGGGGGCTCGTGGGTGGCATTGCTTCAGAACGACCAGCACCTGCAGTTCATCTTGACCAACGAACACGTCGGCATCGAAGGCGACATCGCGTGGGTGAGCGTCGATGAGAATATTCTCGACGGTCCTCTCAACAACACCGTGTCGGCGATGAAGGTGTTTGTGCGAGCGGCCGAATCGCGATTCGGTTGGAAGATCGTGGTCCATCACGGTTCGGTTGTGCACGTATCGGCGGGGAGTTGACCGGTGAGCGGAGTTCTGAAGTTGCGCGTCGGTGTCATCCTCTTGCAGACCGAGCCGTGGTCCATCGACCGTCATCGTTGGAAGCGGGCCGAAGATCTCGGCTTCGACACGGCTTGGACGTATGACCATCTCTCCTGGCGCAATCTGAAAGACGGCCCGTGGTATGCCATGGTTCCGCTGCTCGCCGCTGCCGCTCAGGTGACCTCAACCATCCGGCTCGGCCCGCTCGTCGCATCGGCGAACTACCGCCATCCGGTCCCGTTTGCGAAGGAGATCATGACTCTCGACGAACTGAGCGGAGGGCGGCTCACGCTCGGCTTCGGGTCCGGGGGAACGGGCTTCGATGCCGTGGTGCTGGGCCAAGACCCCTGGCCGCTCGCCGAACGCACTGCCCGCTACCTGGAGTTCGTCGACGCAACGGACCTCCTCCTCCGTGAGCCCGACGTGTCGTTTCGTGGCGCCTTCTACGCGGCGTCGAACGCGATGGGTCACCCCGGTTGTGTTCAACGACCCCGGGTGCCGTTTGCGTTGGCCGGCAATGGTCCGAGGTCGATCGCCAAAGTCGTCGAGCACGCCGATACGTGGGTGACCAACGTGTCTCTGGATGAACTCCCGATGCGGTTGGAGATATTGGAGGCAGCTGGCGGGGCACATCTCAAACGCCTACTGTCGACCACCGACGACTTTCCATGGGTAGCTTCGGCGGACGCTTTCGACGACCTGGCCGGCCGGGCTGAGGACCTGGGTATGACCGATCTGGCCATCCACTGGCCACGCGCCGACGCTCCGTACAAAGGTCCTGATTCGATTCTCGACCACATCGCAAACCGTATGTCGCCAGTATAGTAAGCGCGCTGTGTATCCGCCTCGTCCTGTCCGATGGCGGCGGGTCACCGGGCGACGGCTCGAATGCCGGGCGAGCTCAGACACCCCACTGCGACCACAGCGCACACACCGGTGACGGCCGCCGCAGCCGCCATGCCATGTGCCGCGTAGAGGGACGTGGCGAGTGCCGCGGAACTGGCGCGGGCCAGTGTGCCCGCGACACCGTTCATAGACATCACGGCACCCCGATTCTCCGGGCCGACTTCGCTCGCGATCGAAAGCATGCAGATGATCCCGAACTCGAATCCGAGAAACGCAACGACAAGGGTGCCGACGGCCAGGCCGACCACGTTCGGTCCGAACGCAATCGCGATCGCTCCGACGCCCATGAGCATGAGCCCGCGTCGCGCCGACCGCGTCTTGCCCCAACGGTCGCTGAAGCGGATTGTGGAAAAACTTGCCACCAGTTCAGCCAGCCCGATGGCGATCGACAGAAAACCGATTGTCGTCGCGGAAAGGGAGAAGTCGTCTTCGAGCCACGCTCCGAACGTGGAGAACAACGCAGTGCCTCCGAACGCCGTCGCAAACGTGGTGACGAGTACAAGGATGACCCGGCGGGTGATCCGAAGTGGGGCATGCGGTGCTCGCTCTGTCGCCCGTGGGGCGGCCGGCCTGTCGGGAAACGACCGCCAGAGCCACACGGCTAGAGGAACGAGTCCTATTCCGATCAACGCCCAGGGCCCGTGCCAACTGCTAAGCGCGATGATGAGCCCGATGATTGGAGCGCCGAGAAGGACCCCCATGGCCCACGACATCTCGATGATGCCGACAACCCGGCCCCGCCTGTCATAGGGAACTTCGTTGCCAATCCACGCGTGAACAGCAACCGTGTACACCGACGTGCCCAATGTAACTCCGGCGAAGCCGAAAGCAAACATGGGGGCGGACCTAGCCATCGTCATCAGAAGGAGGCCGCCGACCGTCGAGCCGACGCCGACGAGGAGCCAGAACTTGTGGGCCCCCCGATCCACGGATCGTCCGATGACGAAGGTTCCGAGCCCGACGAGTTCAGCCAGTCCGAGCAGAGAGCCCAGGCGGCCAACGGAGGTGCCGAGACCGTGCGCGACCGTCGCGATGAACACGTAGGGCATACGTATCGCCACGGCCAACATCAACTTGGCGACTGTCGCGGGTACCAATCCGGCCGGAACGTCGTTCAAGAACGATCGACGCGAGTTGTTGGTGGTTGTCAGGGTCACGGTACGTTGCACTTGCTCGGAGGACGAATCAGCGTAGTGCCCGGGCGCTGTGAAACATCCGCATCTTCTTTGGAGAATCATCACAACCACCCCGTAGCCTCGATGTCGTGAGCAAACGATTTCGAGTGAGACTTCTTCTGGCCGGTGCGCTTGGCCTTTCGATGACGATGAGCCTCGGTCTGCTTGTGGTCCGCTATGCCGCGACCGGACAGTTCGGTTATCGGTTTCTCGTGTGGAATCTGTTCCTCGCTTCGGTACCTTTTCCGCTGGCTGTCGTCGGTGAGCAACTGGTTCATGCCCGTCATTCGATGTTGGCTGTTCCGTTTCTAGTGGGTTGGCTCCTCTTTCTTCCGAATGCGCCGTATCTGGTCACCGACATTTTGCACCTCCGGGTCACCAACGTTCCGCTCTGGTACGACGCGTTGCTCTACGGGTCGTTTGCCGTCACCGGAATGTTGCTGTGCATCGGGTCACTGTCGCTCGTGCACCTTGCGATTCAACGGCGGGTTGGTGTGTGCGCGGGTTGGTTCGTCGCGATGTTCAGTCTTCTGCTTTCAGGTTTCGGGGTCTACCTCGGACGCGTCGAACGCTGGAACTCGTGGAACTTCTGGCAGACGCCGCGGGCGCTGGCCCGGAGCGTGGTCGAGCCACTGCAGAACCCACTCAGCAACACCCGCACGATTGGGTTCACCGCGATATACGGAACGTTTTTATGTGTGAGTTACCTGGCGGTCGCGGCCATTGCTGCTGTCATGAGCGAGTTGCCGTCGTCGGGCCGCGAGTCGGTCGGCTGACCTGGGCCGAAGCCGGGGCTCCACACGGAACGGTAGATCTCACCGAAGCGAAACGCTCATGCGATGGATGCCTCGAAGGAGGGGATTGGCCGTGCGAACCGGGTCGGAAACGACGTGCACATTCGGGGCGGACTCGGCGAGTCGACGGAGGAACACGTTTCCCTCCAGCCGAGCGAGTGCCGCACCGAGGCAGTGATGGGTTCCGTTGCCGAAGGCCAGATGGTCGGTCGGTCGGCGCTCTGCCCAAACGCGATCAGGGTCGACCCATTTTCGTGGGTCCCGGTTGGCTGATCCGAAGCTGAGCATGATCTTTTCGCCGGCGTCGATTTGCACTCCGGCGATGTTGACCGCTTGCGAGGTGGTGCGAAAGAAGGCCTGAACGGGTGCGTCGTACCGCAGCATCTCCTCGAGAAATGGTGCGCGCAGGCCGGGCTCGTCTATCGCCTTGGTCCATTCGGCCGGGAACATGTCGACCGCCAGGCATGTCGAGGCCATCAGGTTGGTAGTCGTTTCACTACCGGCGACGAGAAGCAGGCAGCAGAACGCGATGACTTCGGCTGGCGACAGAACCTCTTCCTCGCTGGCACTGAGCAGGACGCCGATGAGATCGTCGCCCGGGTCCGGGCGACGCCGGCGCTCGGTGACAACTTCCCGGAAGAACGAGACCATTTCTTTACGACCGGCCTCGATTGTGTCGCGGTGGGAGGGATCAACGCGGCCGGCGAGTCCGTCCATTGCGAGGTCGGCCCAGCGCTTGAAGTCGCCCTGATGAGAACGCGGCACACCCATCATCCGGGCGATCACCGCGACCGGCAGTGGCGCCGCGAACCGACCGATGAGCTCCACCTCGGACTCGCCCAACAATGGGGTGAACATCTCGTCCATCAGATCTTCAACGACCGGTTCGAGAGCCGCAACGCGGCTTGGCACGAACGCCCGTTGCACGAGTCGGCGTAGGCGGGTGTGATCCGGCGGATCGATATTGATGAGGTTCGGATTGCTCTCGAAGTCGACGCCGGTGCCGTGCTCCGAAGTGAAATGGTCGTGATCTCGAAGACTGGAGAGGACATCGGCATATCGCGTAACGATCCAGTACCCATCTGACCGGAACACCGGCGCCTCATCTCGTAAGCGCGCATAGAAAGGGTACGGGTCGGTCATCGCTCCAGGAGCGAACGGGTCGAACGGGTCTGACATGGCCTCACTCTAACGAGTGGCGTGCGCCACGGCTTCGTCCGCTCAGCCGAGCGGCCATGTCGGCAGCGTTGGTGACGGCGTAGTCGGTCCAGCAGTTGTTGAACAGTACGTGAGTGGTGTCGGTGCCTTTGGCGAACTCGAGAAGACGCCTCGACCAGTGATCGAGTTCCTGATCGGAGTAAAGGTACTTGAACCGTTCGGCCGCAGTTATGCCCCGGCGATCCCAGTTCTCGGTGTTGTGGCCGTGGAAACGCACAACGCCGAGGGACGAGGTTGCCGCCAGAATCGGTGGGACCGACGACGAAAAACCCTGCGGCTCATCGACGCATACGAACGGCAGACCGTGTTCTTCGAGCCAGCCGAGCGTTTCGTTGCACTGTTCGCCATCGAACCAACGCAGGCTGCGGAACTCGATCAGACAACGGTACGGATGCAAACGTTCCACGGCATCGAGTATGCGATCGCGGTTTGATGCCCTCGGGCTGAACCACTCGGGCCACTGCAGGAGGATCCCACCCAGACGGCCGGCATCGTGCAGCGGGCGAAGGGCGTGACCGAAGCGGTACCAGCACTCGTCGAGAGCTTCGCGTGACAGGTGTTTGTCATACATGTTGCGCTTGTCGCGGAATTCCTCCTTGACATCGGGCTGCATGTCCTCCCAGAGCGAATGGGGAAACGTCGGGTGCCCCGTGAGCAGCGACCAGGCCTTCACGTCGAAGGTGAATCCGCTGGGGGACCGGTCGACCCAACTCTGTGCGAGTTCCGGCGTGGGTGGGAAGTAGTACGTCGAGTCGACCTCGACAATCGGAAACTGTGAGGCGTAGTACGCGAGTCGTTCGGCCGCCTTCATCGACCGTTTGGGATACCAGTTGGCGTCTTTGGTGAGCGTGGCGTCGGCCCACGAACACGTGCCGACCAGAACAGTCGCATCGCCGATCCGCACCGCTTCCCCGAGCGGGCGTTCGTCGAGAAGCGAAACAGCTGGCACCACATTGCCCAGCCTATTGGAAGTCGGTGGAATCATGCACCTGTCGACATCCGTCGATCATACGTGGTTCATTCCCCGATCCGGGTTGCCGCCACCACGGTCGGGCTGCGCTCCCGGAGGGACCGGTATCGCTAGGGTCTACGTCATGGACCTCCCGGTAATGCCGCCAGTTGCCCCGATGCTCGCCAAGCCGATTTCGGGCCTGCCCGATGGCGACGGCTGGTTGTTCGATCCGAAATGGGATGGTTTCCGCTCCATCGTGTTCCGCGACGGCGATGAGATCGAGCTTGGAAGCCGTAACGAGAAACCGCTCACCCGGTACTTCCCCGAATTGGTGCGTGCACTTAGAGATGGTCTTCCGGAACGCTGTGTGGTCGACGGAGAGATTGTCGTTGAGATCAACGGAGCAACCGACTTCGATTCCCTCAGTCAACGCATTCATCCGGCCGACTCGCGCGTTCGTATGCTCGCTGAGCAAACCCCGGCGCAGCTGATTGTGTTTGACCTCTTGGCATTGGGCGATGAGGACCTCAGGGGTCTCCCACTGCGTGAGCGGCGTGCGCTGTTGGAGTCGGCGCTCGCCGGCTGCGCCGAACGGTCAGGGCAGCGAGTTCATGTGACGCCGGCTACGACGGACCGCGAAGTGGCGGCGCGATGGTTTGTCGAGTTTGAAGGTGCCGGCTGCGACGGTCTCATCGCAAAGAGACTCACCGATCGATACGTCGAAGACAAACGGACAATGCTGAAGATCAAACACGAGCGAACGGCCGACTGTGTCGTGGCCGGGTTCCGATGGCACAAGTCCGGCGGGATAGTCGGGTCGTTGCTTCTCGGGCTCTACGACACGGTTGGCGTCTTGCATCACGTGGGCGTCACGGCGAGCTTTACCGCAAAACGCCGAGCCGAGTTGGTCGAGGAACTGGCGCCGTACCGGGTCGATGCCACGGCCGGCCACCCCTGGGAGGGTTGGCTCGACCATTTCCGCTCTGCCGGCGGATCCGGTCAGCGCCTCCCCGGCGGCGCGAGTCGCTGGAACGCGAAGAAGGACCTCTCGTTCGAACCTGTCCGGGCCGAACTCGTCTGTGAAGTCGCGTTTGACCATCTGGAAGGTGACCGGTTCCGGCATGCGACGACGTTCAGACGCTGGCGCCCCGATCGAACGCCGTTAACGTGCACGTACGATCAGATCGAGGCTGTCGCACCTTCAGATCTCCAGACCATCCTCCGCCCCTGAGCGGTTCCGGATCCGTCTGGGTGCAGTATCTGGCCCTCCCGGTACAAAAGTGCACCCATACCACCGCATTAGGTCGCATGAGCTCAGTCTTCGGATTAGCTAGACCTGCGGGCGGCGACCCATTCCGCTTCCAGTTTGCCGAGCTTGGTCGACGGCGGAGCATCGATCCACGGCCACAGTTCATCGGAGATTGACCGCCAGTCAGCGGAGGCGTCGAGTGACGCCAACACCGCGTTCAAGCCCCACTGGATTCGATTCAACACGACGAAGGCGGGCGGAAGATTGAACCATTTCATCATCTCGGTGTGTTGGCCGTTGGGGTCGAATGTCCGCTTCAGCGCTTCCTTCGCATACTCCCTGGTGTAGGTGAAGGGCTTGTGCTCCAGAACGGGGTGGTAGAAGTAGCCGAAGTAGTCCATCAATTTGTCGGTCGTATAGGGGGCGCCTACCACGAGAAGGCCGGCGTCTTCGACGGTCCTGCGGTACAGCACAGGGTCGCGGTCGGTGACCTGGTAACGGATCATGGTCCAGAACGTGTCCATCTCGGCTTGCGTGAACTCCTTCACCAGACCGAAGTCGAGAAAGATCACGCGCACGCCGAGAGGGCCGCCGCGCTCGAAGAGATAGTTGCCCGGATGCGGGTCGCCGTTGAAGAGCAGATGACGGTTGAAGCTACGGAACACGAACCGGTAAATCGTTTCTCCGGCGAGGTCGCGATCAGCCTGCGTCCAGTCGACGGTTTCGGAAAAGCGAACCCCGTCCGACAGTTCGGTCGTCAGCACTTTCCCGGTGGAGAACTCCTCGATAACTTTCGGTACAACGATCGTTGGATGACCTTCGAAGAAGGACCGGAATCGGGTCTGGCGGGTCGCTTCCAGGGTGTAGTCGAGTTCCTCACCGACCCGGTCCCGTAACTCTGTGATGAACGGTCCAATCTCCAGTCCTTTGAAGACCATACGGAGCATGGATGTAAGCAGCGCTGTGTTGTCGAGGTCGGCCCGTATCGCCTTCTCGACGCCCGGGTACTGCACCTTCACCGCTACGGCTCGGCCGTCATGCAACCGCGCCCGGTGAACCTGCCCGATCGATGCCGCCGCAAGTGGCTTGGGATCCCACTCGGCGAATACGGTGGAGGGTGGACCACCCAACTCCTCTTCGATGACTCCTGCCGCGAGTTCTGCACTCATTGGTGGTGCATCGGCTTGTAATACTGCCAGTTGGGCGCGCAGGTCCTCGGGGAAGCCTTCGTTGACGAAGCTCGCCATCTGGCCGAGCTTCATCAACACGCCTTTCATGTTGCCGAGAGTCTCGGCAACCTGCTCAGCGGACTTCAACTCATACGCGGCCTGCAGTTCAACCTTCCTCTGCTCTGTGGCCACGGCCGACTGGGCCCGGTGGGCGACGTAGGACGCTCCGGCTTTTGCTCCGGCCTTGGCCAGTTCGCCGGTTCGTGCGGCCCTGCTTGCATCGAGTCCGATCGGGGTTGGTTCGCCGCTTGACCTTTTTCGTTGGATCAACCAGGCGGTCACACCGAGCGCGATGGCGAACAACCCGTACCGCTTCACAAGACGCACGCCTAGAACCTAGCGTTGCGGCGCTCGCTACCTGGAGCAGGTTGGACCGGTGGACGAGTGCGACCTCCGGGCCGAAGGGAACTCACACGTCGCGCGATGATCCCGTATGTCGTTTCAACGCACTATCCGAAGTGTTTGGCGAGAGCCATGAATTCGTCGCCGGGACCGTTGGGCACGATATAGCCCTCTTCGTTGCGGATCTGGTCGAAGTTGTCGCGTACATCTTCGAGGGACAGGTTGGCGTTGTAGTAACCCTCCGTGAGACCGATGAACATCCGCGCGATCCGCCCGCCGGCCGCGGAGTAGATCTCGCTTGTGACCGGACAGTCTTCGTGGACGAGCCACGCGACGATCGGAGCGACGAGTTTCGGATCGAGCTTGTCAGCCATGGCCCCGAGCAACTCTTCGGTCATACGGGTCTTGGCGACCGGGGCGAGCGCGTTGACCTTGATGTTGTACTTCTTACCTTCGGCAGCGAGCACGCGGGTGAATCCGACGAGCCCCATCTTTGCTGCGCCATAGTTGGCCTGCCCGAAATTCCCGAGGATCCCGGAATTCGACGCGGTGTTCACCACCCGGCCGTAGGCCTGGTCACGCATGTGCGACCAGGCAGCCTGCGTCACGTTGTAGGCGCCCGTGAGGTGCACGTCGATCACGGCCTGCCATAGATCGGGGGTCATGTTGTGGAACGTCTTGTCGCGAAGGATGCCGGCGTTGTTTATGACGATGTCGATGCGGCCGAAGTTGTCGAGGGCCGCCTGCACCATGGCCTTGCCGCCCTCGTAGCTGGCGACAGAGTTGCCGTCGGCGATGGCGACGCCACCGAGGTCGTTGATCTCCTTGGCCGTTTTGGCCGCCGGTCCGAGGTCGCCACCACTGCCATCGATCGCGCCACCGAGGTCGTTGACGACGATCTGAGCGCCGCGAGAGGCGAGCAAAAGGGCGTGTTCGCGGCCGAGACCGCCACCGGCACCGGTGATCAGGGCAACACGATTTTCGAAGGACAGATTGGCCACGAGGACTCCTCAGGGAAAACGGGCCTGTCTTTTGCGCATGCGGCCCTGGATTTGACCTTCCAACGCTAGTTGGCCCCGCTGCGAATCGGAAAACTCGTTGGCCCCCCGGAATGCGCCTTCATCAGTTCGAAGCGTGTTGCAGTGGCACATCCCGCAGCAAATAGTGCACTGAAGCGGAAGTGCGTTGAATGTCGAGGACGAAGAAAACCCGGTTCACCGGCAGGTTTCGCTGCTTACGACGTTCAAGGTATTTCAGCGAAGGTGCACTAGCGTTTTGGACATGTCGGCTGTCGAACTTTCGTCAGGGAGCGATGCTCCGACCCGACTCGCGCCCGCCCGCGCGGAACGCCTTTGGCGAACCGACTGGATGCACGGGTTTGTTCCAGATCTGCTGATGATGGCCCTGTGGCTTCCTTTCAGCGCTGCGGCGCTTCTCTGGCTCGACAGTTCCTCGAAGCTTGCCGTTGTCGTCGGGGCGACGCTCCTCATTTCGCTGGCCCACCAGCCGCTCACTCTTGGCCTGATCTACGGTGACCCGGCCCAGTTCGCTGTCGCCAGGCGGGTGTTCACGGTCTTTCCGTTCGTGCTCCTGGCCGCGGTGATCTTCGGCCGCCACATCAGCCTTTCTCTGGTTGGAGCGATCGCCGGCCTGTGGAATGCGGAGCACACGCTCATGCAGCGTTACGGGCTTGTGCGGATCTATGGTCGGAAGTCCGGCGAAGGACAGCGCAGCGACGAAAAGCCATTGCTGTTCTCGTGGTTGCTCTTCGCTCTCGTGTGGGGCGCGGCCGACAAGCGGACGCCGACCCTGCTCGACCGGGTCGACCTCGGGGCGACCAATGAATCCGGAGTCCGTGTCCTGCAGCGTTATCAGTCGGTCGCCCGTTGGATGCTGATCCCCGCGACGATTTTTCTTGTGTGGGCGGCTCTGCGCTGGTGGCGGGTTGAACGCGCCCAATCGGCCCGGAGCGTGCCGAAATACGTGTACCTCGGCTTCACCCTTGCCCTCTTCGTCGTGATGCTCGTGAATCCGATCGTCGGGATCGTGGGCTATGTCGGTTCACATGCCATTGAGTACGTCGTGATTGTTCACGGGGCGCTGGGGAAGCGCTACTCCGGTACCAGCGGTCCCGCGGAACCTGGTGGGTTTGTAGGTCGGGTTGTCCGGACTCGACTCCGGGCAAGCGGCGTGATCGTCGTCTACCTCATCGCCGTGACACTCTTCATCAAGGCGGTGACCGGCGGACTTTCGGCGGCGAACGCATCTGTGGTGCTGCTCACCGTAGGGGGAATGCATGTCTTCTTCGACGGGTTTATCTGGAAGCTCCGCCGCCCGGTGGTTGCCCGGTCGCTCGAGATCTGACGCCTCCAACGCCGGGTCCTCAGAGCGGAACGACCCGACCATCCTCTCGGGCGATCGGGTCGGTTTTGCTGGATCAGTTTCGGGGTGTATTCGTTCGCTGTGCTGGCTCCGCCGCAGCTTGCGAGTTGAACCAGATGGCACCGGCACCCATCATTGCGGCCCACAGGACGGCGAAGAACGCAGTGGTGAGCATGTTCGTTCAACCCTTGAAACTTGGGTGGGAACGCTTGGCCGCTTCACGTTTGCTGAGCATCTCCTCGAGCTGAACCCAGACCTGCTCGGGCTCCGGTTCGGCCAACGGCGACGGCGTCGAAGGCATCGCCTTCGGCGCATGCCCGGCGCGTTGGGTCGCGAAGTCTGATGTCAACGAACCCTGTGTCGACGAACCCTGTGTCGACGACACGGGCGACGCCCCTCGGATAATGACCTGGCCGGCGATGGAAACCACCGTCGAGAGCGCCATGGGTTGTGTCGCCTCTTCCGGCGGGACGGACGTGACAGACGGGGTTTTGGCTGATCGCATCGAGAACATACAGGTAGTTAAATCGGCCGAGATGATGAGCCCTCGCACCAGAAATGAGAGTCAGCCCACGAAATGATTACGTAATCGTGATGCAGGCACTGCAGGCGTCCCTTGCCGTGTCCGTGGTCGGCGCCCGAAGCTATCCACGGTGGACCGGGACGAGCCCTTTTCGAAGCCGGGGAGGTCGGTCCCCGTGGCGATCACTCATCGGTTTTTGTAGGCGCCTTCACCGCTCATGAGCCCCCACCGCCACCGAAACGGGGTGAGCGCGATGCCCCGGGCGTAGTCCTCGAAGAGCCATCGGACGAAGTTCTTCCGCGTCCAGTTCGTCGCGCCACAGATGGCAACCGCCGCGTTGCAGATTACTGGGCTACGGAGCATCTTCGACAGCATGGAGGCCATCCGGTGGTCGGGCACCAACTCGGCTCGGGCGTCGTCTTCGTACTGACGGGCTGAGGCCCGGAAGTCGTTGGGAAAAAGGAGGATGGCCTCAGCCGCCAGAATTCCCGTCTGGAGGGCCTGCCCGATTCCTTCGCCGGTGAGCACATCACAAACCCGGGCAGCGTCTCCGACGTATAGCACCCGACCGTCGGTGAACGAAGCCGTCGTCGGATCGGCCGGGATCGGCCAGGCTTTGGGCGTGTCTTCGGCTACGGCGTTCGGTCCCAGGATGGCGGCGATATGTGGCCGTTGGAGGATTGACTCCCACGACGCTTTCATCGTGCGCGTCTTCGTGTCGGCGCGACGTTCCACTCCGAACCCGAAATTCACTCGGTTGCCGGGAAGCGGAAAGCACCATACATATCCCGGCGTGAGGTCCTTTTCGAACCACACCCACAACTTCTTGGCATTCGGATTGTCGACCCCGGAGAAGTACTGACGCATTGCGTGCCATTCACCGAGGTATCGCGTCGGGTGTTTCGGGGGCCCTTCGGTCGCACGTTCGTCGGACTCCACGTCAGCCGCCGCGGGGCCGAGGAGACGTCGTACGGTCGACCACATCCCGTCGGCGGCGATGACCTGCTGAGCCGAGATGGTGTGTGCGCTGTCCATCGTTATGTGCACTTCCGACCGGTACTGGGCGGCTGAGGTGACGGTGCTTCCCTCGATCACGCGGGCCCCGGCGTCTCTGGCGAGCTGCACAAGCGCGGCATCAAGATCCAAACGGGTGGCAATGGCGGCGAAGTGGCCATCGGTCGGCAGCGAAAACTCGATTGTTTTCGTGTTGGCGCCGGCGATCATGACATCGTCGACCCATTCCCAACTCGACACGTTGGCAGGGTCGAGACCGAGGTGCTCCAAGCGCCGCAGCGCGCCGGTTGTCAGGCCGTCACCACAACATTTGTCGCGTGGGAATACGGCTCGGTCGACGATCACGACGCTTCGGCCCGCTAGGGCGAGAGTGATCGCTGCCGCGCTTCCAGCGGGCCCCGCTCCAACGATCAGCACGTCGACCTGCTCGGGCCAGGTCTCAGGTGCTGGTCCGCCCATGCCGATCCGCCCGACAGGTCGTGTTTCGTTCAATTCCTGCCGTTCGTCAGCCGATCCAACCACGAAGAAGACCCTAGTCCCCGTCCGGGAGATAGCGGCTACGGGGTGAGCTGCGCGGCGCGTTCCGGTCGTGGGGCCAACGCCACTTTTATCGGGGAATTCGATTCATCTGCAACCTGAATCCTTCAGAGAATCACCGGGAAGGCCGATGAAACGGGAATGGCTGATTCGGTCTCGAAATTGTCGCTACAGCAGTCCGAGCCGGTTGGTCAGAACGTGATGCGTACATCGAGCCCGGCTGTTCGTCCAGACGGCGACAGCTCCTTTGACCGGCTCCGCAGCGAGTTCGAGCGGGGTGAGGTGCTGCGCGCGCTTACCGTTGTCGTTCCGATGTATTGCGAGTCGAAGCGGATCGGTCGGACGGTGGAGACTCTCGCCAAGTCGAAACTTCACCGCGATGGCATCTCGTTTTGCTTTGTCGACGACGGATCCGCCGACGACACCGTTGCCGCGACCAGGGCCGCGATCAGAACCCACCAACTCTCGAACGCCGAAGTGTTTCCTCTCGAACGCAATCTCGGCAAGGGTGGCGCAGTCCGGGCCGGCATTCTGCACGTCGCGTGTGAGTCGCACATCGTTGGCTACGTCGATGCCGACCTGTCGCTGGACCCCGCGGAGCTTCTTACTGCAGTGGCTCGCATGAGGCTCAGCAACGCCGATGTTCTGGTCGGCGAGCGGATCGTGGACCTGTACAAGCAGCCGAAGCTCCGTCGTGCTGCCTCACTCGTCTTTCGCCGAGTGGCCACGTCGATGGTTTCAACGGGCGTTCGGGATTCGCAGTGTGCGATGAAGCTGTTCCGATCCGACGTCGCCATTTCGGTGTTCGGACCGCTTGTGACCAACGGCTTCGCCTTCGACGTGGAGATTCTCGCTCGCCTCAAGCTTGATCGCTATGCGGTGCGCGAATGTCCGGTCCTCTGGCAACACCAACCCGGTTCACAGATCGCAACGGGCGTCGATGGGTTCAAGATGCTCCGGGAACTGATTGCGATCCGGGGAGTACTGCGCCAGGCAGAGCAGACGAAGGCCAAGTCGGTCGGGGAGCACCCGTAAGATTTCCGGCGGAACCGGAGTCGTGGCCGACAAACGTGAACTCTCTCTGCATACATTCGTCTAACGGGGAAGGTATGCGCACATGGCATCACAATTTTGGGAAGCGCCCCTAAACGCTAGGTGGTGGATCAGTCAGTCGCGGTAGTATCCAGCGTCGAAGCACCACGAGTACACGTGGCGGACGTGCGCCAGCATGTCTTGCTCGTAGTACTCAAGGTATGGGCCGTGTTCGGAGGCGTTGCGCTTGCCGACGTTTACCTTTCGGACAAGGCCGAGTTCATCGTGAAGAACGCGTTGGGCGTCTTCCTGGAGCGATTCCAGTTTAACGGGTAGCACGTTGCCCGGAAGTTCGTTGTTGATCAACAGCGCAGGCGCGTACTGGTCCTCGATGAGCACGTTGAAGAGAAAGTCTCTGAAGGAGTGTGAGCGCGCATACGAAACCGTTGGAAGCTCGCGTTCCGGCAGTGTGATGGCATCGGAGTTCCAGAAGGAGTAGATCGATAGTGCGTGCGCATATGGATTGCGCAAGATGGTGATTACTCTTGCCGCCTGCGGATCTTTGCCCCGTTTTTCCAGCGCCCCGAAGAACTGGGCCACGCTGTAGTGGGGATCCGGCAGCTCAGGCATTTCGCGCATGCCACGGATGCGCTTCCGCAAGAACTCCCGTAGGGAAACGCCGCCCGTCTTGTGGATATGGAGGAAGGCCAGGTCATGTCGTTCGGAGTACAGCACGAACTGAGCTTGCCATCCGGGCGAGGTCCCGACGACGATCGGAACGTTAGTAGTGCACCTTCGCAGAAATACCTTGAACGCCGAAAGCGCCGCAACCCGTCTGTGACCGGGCTTTCTTCCCATTGACGTTCAAACCACTTCCGCTTTAGCGGCGACGCTGCAGGATCACTGCCACCGGGTCGGCGTACGCCTCCTTCCAAGCCGGATCTTTCGTCAGTTCTCGAATCATGTCCGCTTTCGGATTCGCAATCACCGTGTTGACTCCGTCCTCATCGAGGCGGTGTTTCCACCCGGACCTGAGCCACCATGTACTCATGTAGCGGTCAATGAACCGGTCGCCGTACATGTCAGGACGGCCGTCGACGAATACTTTCAATTCCGGGCTCGCCAGCATGATGTATCCACCCCAGTCGTACTGGTTGAACATCCGCACTTCCCCCGCCTTGGCCAGAATTGTCAGCTGTTTGGTTGCCGCCACCGGAAACTCTTTGGCCTGAACCGTCGCGTTCGCTGAAGCCGTGAGCGTCGACGCCGAGAGAACGACAACGGCCGCGCCCATCATGGCCCCGACGATTGCCGTGATCTTTCTGTCGTCAGGGTGCGACGGCCGCTGTTCGGCGGCCGCTTTCGAGAACAGCAACGCAAGCACCGGAGCGGCGACAATCACGAACTGGGTGATGTTCCTCACTGACTGGAATCCGAGAACGGCGAACGGTAGTCCAATGGTGAGCAGGTACGTCGACACTGTCCGCAGTTGCCTCAAGACCGCCACTGCGAACAGGATCGCCACCAGTGCGAACGGCCAGTACTGCGCCTTGGAGAAATCGGGTGCGAACCACTCGATCACGTACTTCGTGGAGGCGTTCGAACCAAGGTAGGAAAATGGGTATGTGAAGCCGTCGACCCCGTTCGGGTTGATCAGGGTGACTGCCGTCGCCGCAACCGTGGCGAGGAGTGCGGTGCGGACGAGAGAAGCGTCGGGTCCGGCGCCATGACGCCAGGAGACGAACCGTGAGACCCCGTTGACCCGGCGAAGCGATCGTTCCGCGGCGACGCTGACGGTGAACGCCCACAGCATTGCAACCCCGAAGATGTATCCGCCATGCAAGTTTGCCCACAGGAGCATCATCGGCACCGCGAAAAGCAGCCGCTTCTCGTGCCCATGCGCGTGGTCCATCGGCCCGCCCGGTCCAGCCTGTTCAAGTCCGGTGATCCGGGTGGTCCCGGTGTCTCCGGTGCTCGCACACGCCAGCAGCCATGCGGTTACTGCGACAAACATCAGCGAGATCATTTGGGGCCGGGTGCCCCAGGTGTGAAGCGAAGCAATTGCGGCGAGCAACGTCGCGACCGACGCCGCCACCGAACCAGCCCCAATGCGTAAACAGGTGGCATGAACAAACATCCAGCCCACGGTGATGAGGAGCGCACTGAGCACCGCGATTGCGACCCATCCGAACGCCGAATGCAGGGACGCGTACAGCGCTTCCGTCAACCATTCGTGCGCAATCCACCTGCGGCCCGGAGCGGTCCAGGAGAACTGGTCGGCCTTCGGAACGCTATGGTGGGCCCAGATCCACCGACCGGTTCTGAGGTGCCAGAACACGTCGGGATCGCGGGCGGTGGATACCGCCATGCTGCCAATGGCCCCGAACGTCAGAACCGCCGACAGCGGTCGAAGCGGAAGCGCTGCGCGGCGCCCGGCCCGCGTCTGCGCCGCGACGGGAGGGGCCATGGTGGTGGTCACCTGTAGGTCATCGGCACTACCCCGTTCCAACTTGAACCCGGGGTCGTGAACGAGCCGCGTGAGGTTCTTCAGCGACGGACCAAATCTTCGTACCACCAACTATGCGAACCCGGTTAGCGCTTGCGGGGATGAAGATCCGGGCCTTGGCTTCGCCGCCGGGCCAAGTCTTCGTACCACCACTAGCTTGCTTGACGTGCCTGCCTGGTTGGAAACAGTTCTTCGCGTAATGGCGTTCGTAGTCGGGGCGTTTGTGGTGCTCACCACATTCCTCTCGGCTGTGAAGACGGTGGTGGTCCCTCGGGCCGTCACACTTCGGATTACCCGGACCGTCTTCCTGGTCACCCGAACGTTGTTCGAGTATTTGGCCAGCGAGAAACGTCCGTTTGCCGAGCGTGACCGGATCCTCGCCGTTTATGCACCCCTGACTCTCGTTCTGCTGCCACTGGTTTGGGTGTCGCTCACGATTTTCGGGTTCGCTGGAATCCAGTGGGCGATCGCCGGCGGATCAATCCGTGACGCCTGCCTCGTGTCGGGCTCCTCGATGCTGACACTGGGTGTGCTCTTTCGTCGCACGGTACCGGCGGCCACGTTTTCGTATGTCCAGGCATCGATCGGATTGATTCTGGTGGCGCTACTGATCTCGTTTTTACCGACGATCTACGCCTCGTTCTCCCGTCGCGAAACACTGGTTGGCCTGCTCGAATCCCGGGCAGGTCTGCCGCCCTCACCGTATGAGGTGCTGGTCCGGTTCAACCGCATCGGTGCGCTCGACTCGATAGACCAGGACCTCTTCCAACAATGGGAGCAGTGGTTCGTCGAGGTGGAAGAAAGCCATACGTCCTTTGCTTCACTGGTGTTCTTCAGGTCGCCACACCCGGAACGGTCCTGGATCACCGCAGCGGGGTGTGTGCTCGATACCGGCGCCATCTATCTCTCGGTGGTCGATCGGCCACCCTCGCCGCGCGCTGCTTTGGCGATCCGGTCAGGGTTCCTCTCGCTCCTTCGCATCGCTGAGTACTTCAACCTTCCGGTCGACCGCGATCCAAAACCCGACGATCCGATTTCGGTGACCCGGCGGGAGTTCGATCTGATGCTTTTCGAGTTGGAAGCGGCTGGGATCCCCCTGAAACCCAACCGCGACCAGGCTTGGCTCGACTTTCAAGGGTGGCGGGTCAACTACGACAAGGCGCTCGTGTCGCTCGCCCACATGGTGATCGCGCCCGACGGCCGATGGTCCTCCGACCGGCCCGGTCAGCCTTTCACGCCCAGCTTCCGAAGTGCGGCCCGCCCGGACAAACGCCGGCGGTCACGTCGGTCCTGATCCGAGTTGCCTCCCGGAGATGGTCGGATTCACCGTCCATATCCGCGTAGGGCACCATGGGCCGGCCGGGAGTGCTCTGCGAGGCAACAGCGACGGTTCGAGGCTGCTTCTCCGCACGGAGGAAATGCCCTTGGGGATCAGGATTGGCACGTGCTACGTTTACTTCGTTCGAACGGGCCAGCGTCGTCCCGGGTGAGCACAATCCTGTCGTATCCGGTTTGTCTCCCTGGAGTTGCCATGTCTCTGCCGTCGTCGCCTGCTTCGACCACACCTGTTTTCCTCCGCCACAAGCGTGCGGGTGCAGGCGCGCCAGGGGTCGCGACGTTAGCTGTCCCGTCGCTGCTGACCCACGGCGACCGGCCGGAAAAGCAAGGTCTTTACGATCCCAAGTTCGAGCACGACGCGTGTGGTGTGGGGTTCATTGCCCATATCAAGGGTGTTCGCAGTCACGACGTCGTCGCCAAGAGCATTACCGCCCTGAAGAACATGGAGCACAGGGGCGCCGCAGGAGCCGAGCCCAATTCGGGTGACGGTGCTGGCATTCTCATCCAAACCCCCGACCGCTTCTTCCGCGAGATCCTGACCGCCGAGGGCGTGACCCTGCCGACTCTCGGCCGCTACGCCGCAGGCATGGCCTTTCTTCCGAAGGATCCGACTGAAGCCGCGGCCGCGTGCGTCCACATCGACACGATTGTCGCCGAAGAGGGCATGCGCACCGTGACGTGGCGTGATGTGACGACGGATCCGTCAACCCTCGGACCGACCGCGATCAATGTCATGCCGACGTTCAGGTACCTCTTCATCGCTGGTATTGACCCGTACCTCAACGACATGAACCTTGAGCGTCGGGCTTATGTTGTCCGGAAGCGGGTCGAAAACGAAGTGCCGGGCGTCTACTTCCCGAGCCTCAGCTACCGGACGTTCATTTTCAAAGGGATGCTCACCACCGAGCAACTCGATCACTTCTTCACGGATCTGATCGACGAGCGGATCGATTCGGCGATCGCCGTGATCCACTCCCGGTTCTCGACAAACACGTTCCCGAGTTGGCCGCTCAGCCACCCCTACCGCTACATCGCCCACAACGGTGAGATAAACACGGTGCAGGGCAACCGCAACTGGATGCGAGCCCGTGAGGCGCTGCTCAAGAGCGATCTGATCCCCGGCGATTTGGAGCGGCTGTTCCCGATCGTCCAGCCCGGTGGGTCCGACTCGGCCAGCTTCGACAACGTGCTTGAGTTGCTGCATCTTGGTGGTCGCCCACTGCACCACGCGATGCTGATGATGATCCCGGAGGCATGGGAGAACCACGCAACGATGACCGCGGAGAAGAAGGCGTTCTACAAATTCCACTCGTCGATCATGGAAGCTTGGGATGGACCGGCCGACGTTGCCTTCACCGACGGAACGGTGGTTGGAGCCGTACTGGACCGCAACGGTCTGCGACCGAGTCGTCTGTGGATCACGAGCGACGATCTTGTCATCATGGCGTCGGAAGTGGGCGTGCTCGACATCGACCCGTCGAAGGTGGTGCGCAAGACCCGCCTGCAACCGGGTCGTATGTTCCTCATCGACACGGCCCAGGGCCGCATCCTCGATGACGACGAGGTGAAGCACGCGCTCGCCACCGAGCACCCCTACGCCGACTGGCTGCACGCCGGTCTGCTCGCGATCGATGATCTGACCCAACGCCCGCACGCCGTGTACCCGCACGAGTCGGTGCTGCGTCGGCAGACGATCTTCGGCTACACCCTTGAGGACCTGTCGATCCTGATCAAGCCGATGGCGAAGGCCGGGCTCGAGGCACTCGGTTCGATGGGCACGGATACACCCATTGCAGTGTTGAGCGACAGGCCGCGGATGCTGTTTGACTACTTTCAGCAACTCTTCGCGCAAGTAACGAACCCGCCGCTCGATGCGATCCGTGAGGAACTCGTCACGAGCCTCGGTAACTCGATCGGTCCTGAGGGCAATCTGCTCCTTCCGACCCCCGCTTCGTGCCGCCAGATCTCGCTCACGTCGCCGATCATCGACAACGACGACCTGGCCAAGATTGTGCATGTGAACGACGACGGCGATATGCCCGGCTATCGACCCTACGTACTCAAAGGGTTGTTCAAGGTTGCGGGCGCCAAGCGCGATCACGACGGATCGCTCGCCGGTGCCGGCGAGCAGTTACGGCAACGTCTCGACGAGTTGTGCAACGAGGCGTCGGCGGCGATCAGCGAAGGCGCAAAGATCATCGTGCTTTCCGATCGCGACTCGAGTTCCGAGTTGGCTCCGATCCCATCGTTGCTGCTCCTCAGTGCCGTGCACCACCACCTCATCCGCGAGAAGACCCGCACCCGGGTGTCGCTGATCGTTGAGACCGGTGACTGCCGTGAAGTTCACCATGCGTGCCTGCTTATCGGGTACGGCGCATCGGCCATCAACCCCTATCTGGCGTTCGAGTCGATCGAAGACATGATCCGTGAGGGTGAACTCGACGCCGACCCGCGCAAGGCCGTGAAGAACTACATCAAGGCCATGGGGAAAGGTGTCCTCAAAGTCATGTCGAAGATGGGCATCTCGACGGTATCGAGCTACATGGGTGCCCAGGTGTTCGAGTGCATCGGCCTCGCTCCGGATGTGATCGAGCAGTACTTCACCGGTACGGTCTCGCGCCTCGGCGGCGTCGGTCTCGATGTCGTTGCGGCTGAGACGGCCGAGCGTCATGCCCGCGCCTATCCCGACCGGTCCACGGCCCGCGCCCACCGTCAGTTGGAGCAGGGAGGCGAGTACCAGTGGCGCCGCGAAGGGGAATACCACCTGTTCAATCCCGACACGGTGTTCAAGTTGCAGCACGCGACCCGCGCCGGGCGTTACGACGTGTTCAAGGAATACACGGCGTTGGTAAACGACCAGTCCGCGCACCTGGCGACGTTGCGGGGCCTGTTCCGGCTGAAGTCGGCCGGCGAGATGGGTCGCACCGCGATTCCGATCGATGAGGTCGAGTCGGTTGCCGACATAGTGAAGCGCTTCTCGACTGGAGCAATGAGCTATGGGTCCATATCATCTGAGGCCCACGAGACCCTGGCGATAGCGATGAACCGTATCGGCGCCAAGTCGAACACCGGTGAAGGGGGCGAAGACCCCGAGCGTTTCGTCGCCATGCCCAACGGTGACTCAAAGCGCAGCGCCATCAAGCAGGTGGCCAGTGGCCGATTCGGCGTTACGAGCGAGTACCTGGTGAACGCCGACGACCTGCAGATCAAGATGGCTCAGGGCGCGAAGCCCGGCGAAGGTGGCCAGTTGCCGGGCCATAAGGTGTATCCGTGGATCGCCAAGACCCGGCACTCCACTCCCGGCGTCGGCCTGATCAGCCCACCTACGCACCACGACATCTATTCGATCGAGGACCTGGCCCAGCTGATCCACGACCTGAAGAACGCCAACGACAGAGCCCGCGTCCACGTCAAGCTCGTGGCCGAAGTTGGCGTGGGAACTGTGGCGGCCGGTGTGTCGAAGGCCCATGCCGACGTTGTACTGATCTCCGGGCACGACGGTGGCACGGGTGCTTCGCCGCTGACATCACTGAAACACGCGGGCGGTCCGTGGGAACTCGGCCTGGCCGAAACCCAGCAGACCCTTTTGCTCAACGGCCTGCGTGATCGCATCGTCGTGCAGGCCGACGGCCAACTGAAAACCGGACGCGACGTCATTATCGCGGCGTTGCTCGGCGCCGAGGAGTTCGGCTTCGCCACGGCCCCGCTCGTCGTGAGCGGTTGCATCATGATGCGCGTCTGTCACCTCGACACGTGCCCCGTCGGCGTGGCTACACAGAACCCGAAGTTGCGCGAAAAGTTCAGCGGCAAGCCCGAGTTTGTCGTCAACTTCTTCGAGTACATAGCTGAGGAAGTACGCGAACTTATGGCTTCGCTCGGCTTCCGCACCCTGCTGGAGATGGTCGGTCACGCGGAAGTGATCGACATGAACGACGCGCTCTCGCACTGGAAGGCCAAGGGTCTTGACCTGTCGCCGATCCTCCACATCCCCGAGACGCGCTACAACTCGTCGCTCCACAACACCGTCACCCAGGACCACGGTCTCGCCCGGGCCCTCGACAAGACACTGATCTCGCTCTGCGAAGCCGCCCTGCAAGATGCGCGTCCCGTGTCGCTTGAGATGCCGATCCGTAACGTCAACCGGACGGTTGGCACGATGCTCGGGGCTGAGGTCACCCGTCGCTACGGTGGCGCGGGCCTTCCCGACAACACCATCCAGGTGCAGTTCACCGGCTCGGCCGGAAACTCGTTCGGTGCGTTCGTACCCAAGGGCATCACGCTTCGGGTGCAGGGCGATGCCAACGACTACTTCGGCAAGGGATTGTCGGGTGGCCGTCTTGCGGTCTTCCCGCACCGCGATGCACCGGCGGCATTTGTAGCGGAGGACAACATTATCGCCGGCAACGTGGCGCTGTACGGTGCAACGGGTGGCGAGGCGTTCATCCGTGGCGTCGTCGGCGAGCGCTTCTGCGTGCGTAATTCGGGCGCGACAGCTGTCGTGGAGGGTGTCGGAGACCATGCGTGTGAATACATGACCGGTGGTCGTGTGGTTGTGCTTGGTCCCACGGGCCGCAACTTCGGGGCAGGGATGTCGGGTGGCGTTGCGTACGTCTATGACCCGACGGGTGTCTTCCCGTCGTTGCTCAACCGTGAGATGGTCGATCTCGACCCTTTCACCGAAGAGGATCGTGAGATTCTCGAAACTACGATCCGGAAGCACTTCGCTGAGACCGGTTCGAGCGTGGCCGACCACGTTCTTGCCCACTTCAACGAGGAGATCCGACACTTCTCCAAGGTCATGCCGCAGGACTACAAGAGGGTCATTCGGGCCCGCGCTGCAGCGGAAGCCGAGGGGCGCGACGTCGATGAAGCGATCATGGCTGCCGCCCGGGTCTGAGACGAGCGATGGTGACGAACTTGACTGCCGCTGAGACGACTGCCGCTGAGACGACTGTTCCTGAGATGACTGTTCCTGAGATTACTGATATGTGTACTTATGTGTTTTCGGAGGCCCGACATGGGTGAGATTGGTGGATTCCTCAAGCACGGACGCGCCACGCCGACGCGTCGGCCCGTGCAAATCCGGCTGAAGGACTGGAAAGAGGTTTACGAGCCCTTTCCCGATTCTGCGCTCAAGGTGCAGGCCGGCCGGTGTATGGATTGCGGCATCCCGTTCTGCCACAACGGTTGCCCACTCGGAAACCTCATCCCCGAGTGGAACGACCTCATCTACCGTAACAACTGGCACGACGCGATCGAGCGCCTCCATGCGACAAACAACTTCCCCGAATTCACGGGCCGACTGTGCCCAGCCCCGTGCGAAGGCGCATGTGTGCTCGGCATCAACGATGATCCGGTGACGATAAAGCAGGTCGAGAACACGATCATCGACCGAGCCTGGGACGAAGGCAACGTCAAGCCCGTGCTGCCGAAGGTAAAGACCGGTAGACGCGTCGCCGTCGTTGGATCGGGTCCCGCCGGACTCGCTACTGCGCAGCAGCTCACCCGTGCCGGTCATCAGGTGACCGTCTACGAGCGGGCCGATCGGATCGGCGGGCTCCTCCGTTACGGGATCCCGGAATTCAAGATGGAGAAATGGGTGCTAGACCGACGCCTCGAGCAGATGCGGGCCGAGGGCACGATCTTCCGCACAGGCGTCCACGTCGGCATGCCCGGGCATCCGTCGGCCGACGACCTGAAAGCCAACTTCGACGCGATCGTGCTAGCCGGTGGAGCGACCGATGCACGCGACCTGCCCATCCCCGGGCGCGAGAACCTTGGCGTCTATGCGGCTATGGAATACTTGACGCCGTCGAACAAGGTGCAGCACGGCGACATGCCGATGTCGCCGATCGACGTTGCGGGCAAGCGGGTAGTCATCATCGGTGGTGGCGATACCGGCGCCGACTGCCTGGGTACCGCGCACCGCCAGGGCGCGACCAGTGTCCACCAGTTCGAGATCATGCCCCGCCCGCCCGACATGCGCGCAGACGCGAACCCGTGGCCAACGTTCCCGATGGTCTACAAGGTCACGTCCGCGCATGAGGAAGGCGGCGACCGCGTCTACTCGGTCACGACCACCGAGTTCGTGGGGGACGGCCACGGCAACCTCGTCGGTCTACGCGGCCACGACGTCGAGCAGGTCTTCATCGACGGACGCATGAGCTTCGAGAAGGTCGAAGGGTCCGACTTCGAGATGCCCGTCGATTTTGTCTTCCTCGCCATGGGCTTCGTCGGCCCCGAGCGCGGTGGACTGCTTGAGCAGTTCGGCGTCGCAATCGATGGCCGGGGCAACGTCGCCCGCGATAGCGCCTACGCGACCTCGGTCGAGGGTGTCTTTGTCGCTGGTGACATGGGTCGTGGCCAGTCGCTCATCGTGTGGGCGATCGCCGAAGGCCGCAGTGCCGCCGCCGCCTGCGACACGTGGCTCATGGGCGAATCACTCCTTCCGGCCCCCCTGGTTTCCGCCGCGACGCGCTGACGCCGGTTCTGATTCCCAAGTGATTGTGCGGGATCTGTCCCTTCGCGAGAGAGACAAATCGCGCGCAATCTCGTTGGGCTCAGCCGACGCCGGTTACCGGGGGAGCGACCGGTACGACGACCGAAGGGCTGGTTGGTTCGGGCTTGGGCTCGGTCGGCTTGGGCTCTGAGGCCGGCTTCTCGGTCTTCGGAGGCTTGGATGCGCTGGGTTCGGTGGTCGTGGGCTTGGGAGCTTTGGTCACGCCGGCTTCGACCCGTGGTGCGCTGGTTGAGCCCGATGGTTCCGACGCCGGCTTCGTGGCCTTGGTGACGGTGGCCGCCGGCGCGTCGGCGCTCACCGCGACGGTGGAGGACGGAACCGGGGCCTCGGAGATTGTTTCGGTGGTTGTCTCGGGGCGGGTCGTGGCTGGTGGCTCAAGTGTCGTGGTGGTGGCACCCGGCGTTGGGTTGCCGTCGCAGCCAACGCCTTCCTTCGGCAGGTACTCGGCGCGAAAGATGTCTTTCCTGGTGGATCCGTCGAGGTACGTTCGCGTCCGGACGGTGCGCACGACCTTGCACCCGCCTCGCGTCGTCACTTCGGGTTCGGCTGCGTCTCCCTTCGCGTAGGGCGACGAGTAGAGGGTGACGGTGATGGTCGATGCGGTGTATGTCGGCCAAATGAGCACGCCATAGGGAGTGTTGTTCTGGATCTTCAGGTCGGGTTGCTCCCATGACAGCGTGGCCTCCCGTCCGAACGGGTAGCGGCTGATGTAGATGCTGTGGGCCTTGTATGACGGGATGTCGAGACCGCCGAAGAACGCCGCGTTGAAAAGCGTGGTGGCGAACTGGCTGATGCCCCCGCCGAACGAATCTTTGAAGACGCCATCCTCGATGGCGTGCGCTTCGACGAAACCTTTCTCCGGGGTGCGCTGCCCGATGTATTTGTTCACCGAGAACGTCGAGCCCGGGGGGATGATCGCGCCGCGGACAAGGTCCGCAATCCGGTGAATATTCTTCACCCGGTCCTCCCCGGACCTGTGTTTGGTAGTGAACGTCCCGATCGCTTCGGTGATCTTGAACGACGCGAGGTCTTCGGTTGTGGTCCTCGGTTCCTGAGTCTGAAGGTCAATCTCGACCGGACCGGCAGATCCTCCGGCCAGCGCCCTCTCAAGTCGACGCACCGAGTCGGGGGCACAGCACGCAAAGCCTATGGCCGAAGGGGTCGAGACCACCTGACCGTTGTCATCGATGGTGATCTGCGCCTCGACGGCTGGTCGGGGGACCTTCCCGAGGATGCCTTTCAGCCCGTCGAGCGTCTTCTGCTCGTCGAGTCGAAGTTCCAGCATCCGGTCGTTGATCTTCGGGGTGACCCAGGCTCGCAGCCTCTCAGACGAAATCTCGTACGGTACGCCGTCGGACACGATCGGGATCGGGTTCGCCGTCCGGGTTGTGGCCAGATCGACGAGGCGGGTGAGATCGGCGTTGGTGAAGCGTGACGGTAGCGGCACCCGGTTCGCTTCGAGAGTGATTGAGCCCCTCGCCCTCGCCACCGCGGCGGCGAGCTGACCCACCAGTGCGTCGACGTCGATCCCTTCGCCGTCACTTCCCGGAAGCACGGCAAAAGCTCCATTCCGGACGCGTAGCTGGGGATCAACGGGATCACGACGTTTGCCACCTTCGCGTTCACTGAGAGTCTTGGCCGTTGTTGCACGGTCCGCCGTCGCAACGACGGGCACATTTTCTTTGTGTGCATACGATTGGATGTACCGACCCAGCCTGGCGAACGCGCCGGCCGGTCGTTGGGCCTCAAGAGCACGAAGTCGCATTTCCGGTCGGTCGATGGTCAGGCCGAACGAGGCGCCCGGGGCCACAAAACCGCCGTCAAACGTCGCAATCCGAACCGGCATGATGCGCAGTTGCTGTTCTATCCCGTCGATGGCGACCGCAAGTTCCTCCGGTGTCATTCGACTGACGTCGACGCCCGCGATGAATACGTTGCGAGCGACCCTCCCTTTGTAGGCCTGGGCGTCTTTCGCCGCGAATACGAGCAGAACGACAAGCCCCGCCAACAACATCGCGACGAAGAGAAACGGCTTTAGAACTCTTCGCGGCATGGGTTACACATCGTAGGCGCGCGTTCGATCCCCTTCGAAGAATCCGCACCGACCGGACTCGGACCCAGTCACAGACGCTGTGAAGGATTCAACGGACTCGGTAGCATCGAGGCACAGAACCGCTTCGGTCCGTGACCGCGATTTTCCACTCGAACGTGGGTGAGCTGACGCAGGAGCTGTGCCGGTTTGTTGACCACGTCACTCTCGCAAGGGCCGTATTTTCTGCGAGGCTGGTCGAATGGATTACGGAGCAATAGTTGTCGGCGCCGGGCACAACGGGCTGATCTGCGCGGCATACCTGGCCAAGGCCGGAATCAGGACACTTCTCATCGAAGCGCGGTCACACGTGGGTGGATGTGCAGCGACGGAAACAGTTCTCGGTGGTGCCAAAGTGAACATCTGCAACTGTGACCACGCCATGGTTCGAACGACGCCAATTGCCGAGGAACTGAACCTGGCACGTCACGGGCTCCGGTATCTCGACATCGACCCGTCGTATTTGAACGTGCAGTACGACGGTTCTCCGGGTTGGTTTCTGTTCAACGACGTCGAGCGCACGCTGGCCTCGCTTCGGTTCAGCTACCCGAACGAGGTTGACGGTTACCGTCGCTATCTCAAGGAAGCTCTACCGGTCGCTCGCATGGTGATCCAGATCGCCCAGGACCTCCCGACCCCGGGCACGGTCACGAAGAAGATGCTTCGTAATCCCGTGACAGCCGTTCGGGCGATTCCCACGCTGCTGTCATGGTCGCGGCGCAGCGTCGGCGACGTGATCCGTTCGTTCTTCACTGCTGAACAGCTCCGTGGTCCACTCGTGACTGCCGGTCCGTCGGTGTGGGGCGTCTCACCGGAGACACCTGGGACCGGGCTCGGTGCCCTCGGTTACGCGTTCCGGCATTCGGTCCAGATCGGACGTCCCGTCGGAGGAAGCGGATCGTTGCCTGACGCGATTCTCGGCTCGTTCGAGTCGGCCGGGGGAACGTTGCGCACGGGCGTCCGGGTCGAGCGCATCCTGTGTGAAGGTCCCCGCGTGCGAGGCGTTGCGCTGTCGAGCGGCGAGGAGATCGTGGCGCCTATTGTCGTTGCGGCCGGAAACCCACGATCGGCGCTTGTCGATTGGCTGAAGGATCCGCCGGCGCAAGCGTTGGCCTTGATCGAGCGATACCGTGCCGCGCCTCCTCACGATGGTTACGAGGCGAAGGTCGACGCCGTCGTCGACGCCCGATATCGGGTCCGGGCGGTGAGCGACGAGATGCTCGGGGCCCTCGGCCTGCAGGACCACGAGGCGATCACTCCCTCGATGATCGTCTCGAAATCACTCGCCGACATCGGGATCGACCACGCCGCGAAAGCCGAGGGTCGCATCGGCGAACGCCCGCAACTGCTGGTGCAGCTTCCGTCGGTTCTCGATCCCTCGGTTGCCTCGGGTCTGGGCCGCGGCGACGAGGTGTTCAGCCTCGAGGTGTTGTGGACCCCGTACGCTCTCCAAGGGGGATGGAACGGATCCAAGGAACCGGAGCGTTGGCTCACACGGGTCTCGGAACTTGTGGAGATGGCCGATGGACGCCCGTTTCACGAACATGTGAAGTCGTGGCGTTTGATGGGGCCGGTTGACTACGAGCGCGAACTGTCGATGACCCGTGGTCACGCTCCGTCTTTCGCGGGAACCCCGATCACGGCTCTGCTCGGACGCGACCGGGAACAGACCCGTTACGAGACGCCGGTGGCCGGGCTGTTTCTGACCGGCGCGGCCACATTTCCAGGTGCGGGCATCTGGGGTGCACCGGGCCGCAACGCGGCCACGGCCATCCTGGCTAGTGCACTGAAGCGCAGGAGAGTGTGATGTCGATTTCTTCGACACCTCGCACGGGTAAGGGACTCCGGTAGCGCTCGGCGTCACAGTCTTCTACGCGAAGAGGCACTAATCGGGCGTAGGTGCACCGGCGATTCCGAACGCGCTCGGCTGATCCGTGACGACTCCGTGCCCTACGTTGCCTCGCTGGCGGGGATCGACAGATCGTTGGTCGTGAAGTCGGCGATGATGACCTTGGCCTCCTGGCGCACCTTGTTGACCGAGGGCGCTTTCAAACCGCGGGCCCGCCGGCTCGTCGCGTCGGCCCGCAGGGCCTGTTCAATGCGAGCGGAAGTCACTTCAGCGACGGTTCGACCATCGAGGCTGTTGAGCAGACCATTGTCGATCGCCGCTCGCAGATTCGACCTAACGAGTTCCGGGCTGAGCGCCCGGCCGCTTCGGGTCGCGATCTCAACCAGGTTGGCCACCATGCGTTCCGGTTCACGCGCGACTTCGACGACCGCCTGCTGCATTATCGGCACGAGCGCCTCAAAGCATGCCTTCAGCGCGGTGACGAGCGACGGGGATGTCGCGACGGCATGTGGATACGGCGACCAACCGGTCTCGGTAAGAAACTGCCAGCGGCGACCGGAACCGCCCGACAACCATCCCGTTGGATCGGTGAGAAACTGGTCGAACTGGATCACCCCCGGTTGATCCGTTAACTGGGTCCTGCTGACGAGGCTGCTTCCGACGAGGTACGCGATCGCCGGGTCCGTCATGGTTCCCGTTACCGTGACCTTGGGATCGAGTGTCTTTTCGGCGAGGGAGAGTGCGTCGGCGGTAGCCGAGGCATTCCACCAGACGATTCGGTCGTCGTGGGCCCACGGCGCAATGAGATAGGTGAGGGGAGCGGTTTCTCGTTCGGCGATCGCCGTGTCGGTTGAGACCGTACCGAGGTGCACCGCACGGTCGTCGCGGAGCACCTGAGCGACCGACTTGTCTGTAGGTAGGACCTCGCGGAGTTCGAGTTTGATCCCGGTAGGGTTTCGGTCGATCGGGTTGACCATGGTGGCGGTGTAAGAACCGTTTATCGCGGTGCCGTCGATCGCCAGCATCGACGTCCAGGGAAGCGTCCACATACCGAGCTTTTCGTCGAGTTGCACGACCAACGGATCGGGACAAACGCCGTTCAGCGTTGTTGTTCCGGCGGGGACCGTTGTGGGTCCTCCGGGGTTCGGAGCTTTCGTGGCCACCGTGGTGGTCACAAACACCGCGTTCGGTTGCGTGTCAGTCGACGCTGTGCACGAAGCGGCGAGAGCGCTGAGCGCGATGGCGACGCCGAGCGTCCTAAGTCGTGCGGTGGTGAGGCCTGGCGTCCTAACCAGTGCGAGCGTCCTAACCATGGCGAATGATCGGAAGAGTCGCCGTCGGGTCAAGATCTGGTTCAACGCGTCACCTGAACCGCTCACCGCTGAAGAGTGCGCCCGCGGACGTTGCGCCCCGAACCGAGCCACTCAGAACCGGATTGCTCGGCCGGCCCCGACCGATCGCTGAACCGACGTCGACGCAACCAGCGCACCCTTGTGCCAAACCATGCGTTGTTGGTCGGCGCGGGCGACCGCTTCGGCGATGCTGCCGCCCAGGACCGCTATCAACTCAGCCGGGGAGCCCACCTCAACGGCAACGGCCGGCAGACCCATTGCGGTGCGGCCGGCCGTGCTGACGAGTTCGTAGGCGACCTGTGGAAGCAGGTGTCCGGCCATGACGAGCAGTGCAGCGGTCTCCATTGGATCACTGCGGCCCATGCTGTTGAACGGGTCGCGAACATTGTCGGCCCCGGCTGCGACGGTTACTCCCGCGGCGCGCAGTGGGCCGATGGCCGTGAGTCCGCGCGGCGCCGACTGGGAATAGTTGCGGCCCTGCAGGAACAGGTTCGTTTGCGGAAGGGTGATAACGGACAGCCCGGCTTCAGCGGCGCGCTCGGAGACCCTCTGTTGGATACCGGTCGGTTGCATGGCCAGACTCACACAGTGGCTTGCGGCGACCAGACGTGTGAAACCCGTGGCCAGCAAACGGTCGGCCAGGTACGCAAGATCGAGATGCGCTGGGTCGAGCGTCTCGTCGGTATGCAGATCGAGCATACGGTCGAACGTCCCGGCGAACTCGAGAGCGATGTCGGTCGCCTCGTTGGGGTTCTCGTCGAGGTGCGGACAGCCACCCATGATGATTGCGGTGTCCATTTCCAGCGTTTCTCTGGCCAACGCACGGTGGTCGGCACCCGCCGGACCCGCCAACGGTCGACCTATCAAAGCGACGATCTGGATGTCGATCAGGTCGGCGAGCTCATCGCGTACCTGAAGCAGCGCCTCGACGTTCTTCAATCCGAGGCCTTCTTGCACATTCACGTGTGTGCGGACCGCAGTGACGCCGGAGCACAGGAGTTCGAGCGCGGCCCGGCGGGCCCGTTCGGCTGTATCGGCGACGGTAACGTGGGCAACGTACGGGCTCCAAGCGGCGATCGCCCCGAGTAGATCACCCGTCATGTTGGGAAGCAGTTCGGCCGTTAGCGCTTTATCGAGATGGGCGTGCGGTTCGACCGGTGCCGGGAGCAGGAGGTAGCCCTCCAAGTCAATCTCGGTACCGGTACTGCCCGATGCCGGTGGCGCAGAAGCGAAGGCCTCCCTCGGTACTTCACGGCGCGCCGGTAGCACCGATGTGATGGTGCCGGTCGTTCGGCTGATCTCGACGTCGACGACACGACCGTCGGCCAACGCCGCCCCTCGTAACCAGGTTGACGAGTCGCCGGACGTGGGCGAAGACGTGGACGACGAGGTGGACGAAGAAGTGTCAGTCATGAATCGGAGGAGGTTTCTCGGTGGTGGTGTTACGAAGGTTAGGACCGGCGGCGAAAGACAAGGTCCGGATGTTCGTCAGCGCAGGTACGAACTCTGTTCGCATTGATGGTGTGTCGCTGAGTCGATAGCGGGAGCCGTGTTCTATTCTGCTCCCCGTAGGGTAGCGCCATGCTCCGAACCCGGCTTACCCGCCACTAGATTTGCTCGGATGGCATCTCCCGGACCTGGTCAACGCGAAATTCTGACATGGGACGCTTTTGGCGTCTCGTCCCGTGAACTCGCGCAAAAGGTGGCGGATTCCGGATGGGTGCCCGACATCATTTTGGCTATTGCCCGAGGTGGTCTGCTTCCCGCCGGTGCCCTTGGATACGCCCTCTCGATCAAGAACGTCTTCGTCGTCAGTGTCGAGTACTACACCGGCATCGACCAGCGACTTGATTTCCCGGTGATGCTGCCACCGCAGCTGAACCTGGTCGATATCAAGGACTCGAAAGTCCTCATCGTCGACGACGTGGCCGACACCGGCCACACGTTGAAGGCGGTACAGGAATTCGTCGGCACAACGGTCAGCGAAGCGCGCAGCGCGGTGATCTACGAGAAGCCCCATTCAGTGGTCAAGTGTGAGTATGTCTGGCGGGAAACTGATCGGTGGATCGATTTCCCCTGGTCCGATAAGCCACCGATTGTGGGGGGCGGGGATGGTCACTGACAGGTCGGGTGGAGCCGACCTGCATGTTGGCCAGAAGTGCGCCATGATGGGCCCGCCACACCAACGTGGAAACTCACAAACCCCAACGTGGAAACTCAAGAACGGAGCCAGAATGAGCAAGGGCAAGGATGATTTGGTGATCGAGCATCTCGGGAAGATCCCGTTGTTTGCGGGGTGTTCGAAAAAGCAACTGAATCAATTGCGCGGTCAACTCACCGAAACCACGGTGAGCTCCGGTAGGACGCTGGTGAAGCAGGGATCAACGGGGTACGAGTGCTTTATCATCGTCGATGGGCATGCGACGGTTGCCGTCGACGAACAGATCATTTCGCGCCTGGGCCCGGGCGACTACTTCGGTGAACTTGCCCTACTGGACCGTAAACCGCGCTCGGCAACCGTCACCGCAACGACCGACCTCACGGTTATGGTGCTTTCGCAGCGGGAATTCTCGAACTCGCTCGACATCGTTCCCGGGCTTGCTTTGAAGCTCCTGGAGAATCTGGCGTTGCGACTGCGGGACGCAAACAAGCGAATGGTTGAACACTGAGCCGTCCGGCCCCTGCGTTGTATCACCCCTGCGTTTGTATCACCCCTGCGTTTTCGCATCAACGATGTTCATAGGGCCCCGCCTCGGCGGGGCCCTATGGCGTTTCCAAGCATGAGCGGACCTTGTGAAGCGGAGTCCCCATATTCACGGCTATCACCGGAGTAGTGCAGCCGTGGTCCGGCCGGGCCACTTAGCGATTATCTGGTCCGGACCAAAGTCGTTGGTGAAGAGTGTTCGAACAACGGATCGACTTGTCAGGGGGGCCTCAAGCTTCGATTTGATGCGTTCATTCGTGAACCTCTTCACAAGGCGCCCAAAGTTTCTTAAGGTCCACAGGCCCTGCGACAAGCGGGGCTCGTTTTTTGACCCGGCCTCGGTCGGGTCACTTCATGGAGGACCTCTATTGCACACCATCTCCCCGGCTCGCCCGGGATTGCCAACCGAAAAGATCGAAGCCTTTCTCATCGCCAACGCGGTGAACGGAACCGTCGAAACACCGTTCGTCGTCGTCGACTCCGATGTCGTCGCCGAACGCTACGACAGTCTCCTTCGGGCACTTCCGATCGCCGAGATCTTCTACGCCGTGAAGGCGAACCCGGGTCCGGAAATTCTGAGGTTGGTGGCGGAGCGGGGTGGTTCGTTCGATGTGGCCTCCCCGGCCGAAATCGAGATGGCCCTGGCCGCCGGTGTGACCGCTGACCGGATCTCGTTCGGCAACACGATCAAGAAGCAGCGTCACATCGCTGATGCGTACGGCAAGGGGGTTCGTCTGTTCGCCTTCGACGCCGAAGCCGAACTCGACAAGCTGATTGCCCAGGCCCCGGGCTCCACGGTATTTTGCCGGGTCCTCTGCGACGGTTCCGGCGCTGACTGGCCGCTGTCTCGGAAGTTCGGCTGCGAGCCCGAAGAAGCGCTTCGCCTTCTCCGTCTGGCCGCCTCTGCAGGGATGAGCGTGGGGGTTTCGTTCCACGTCGGCTCCCAGCAGCGCGACGTTGAAGCGTGGAATCGAGCGCTCGAGGAGATCGCCCCGATTGCCCGGAAGCTGTTCGATGAAGGTGTCGCGCTCGATATTGTCAACATCGGCGGCGGCTTCCCCGGCCAGTACCAAGACGCAATGCCGTCCGTCACCGCCTACGGAGAAGCGATCCTTCGTGCACTTACGACCCAGCTTTCGCCGATCTACGGCACATACATGCCGCGGATCATCGCGGAACCCGGTCGCTACCTCGTGGCCGATGCTGGAGTGATGCAGACCGAGGTCGTGCTCGTCTCGCGGAAGTCGGAGATCGAGTCCCGCCGTTGGGTGTACCTCGACTGTGGCAAGTTCGGCGGATTGGCCGAGACCATGGACGAAGCGATCCGCTACCGTCTCCGGACCCCGCACGACGCCGACCCCGACACGCGTCGTCATTGCGGTCCCGTAACCATCGCTGGGCCGACGTGCGACTCGGCCGACGTGCTGTACGAGAAGTCGGACTACGAAATGCCCCTGGCGTTGGCGGCCGGTGACCGCGTCGAAATCCTGTCGACCGGTGCGTACACGACCACCTACTCGGCCGTGGCGTTCAACGGCTTCGCCCCGCTGCGTCAGGTCGTGATCTGACGATGTTGGTGTTCTGGAAACCCGGCGTCCTGTGGACCGGACGCTTTCAACCGGACAGGCCGACGCCAGGTTCGAATCCGTCGAACGCAGCAAAAAACCCGGGCGCACGCCCGGGTTTTTTGTTTTGAGAATCTGCGGACACCTTTCAACCCGATGCGGAGTTGCCGGGGTTGAATGGTTGACATCTCTCAGCCGGTGAGCGCAGCGAAGTCGGCCGAGCCCGGCCGCAGAACCGAGTCGATTGTGTGGATCACGCCGTTGGTTGCCTCCCGGTCGGCGAAGGTCATCGTTGCGTCGTCGACGGAGATCCTGCCCTGCACGATGCCGATCTTCGCCGTCGAACCGTCGAGCATTGTGAGGTCGCTCTGATCTCTGAGATCGCGGCCGTTGACCCGCTTGGCGATCACGTGGTGCTTCAGGAATGTCACAAGTGCGCCTCGGTTCTGGGGAAGTAGCAACTTCCGCAACGTATCTCCCGGAAGCCGCTGGAAGGCCTGATCGGTCGGGGCAAACAGCGTGAACGGCCCGGGTCCGGCGAGCTGCTCCCGGAGGCCGGCAGTATCGATTGCCGACAGCAGGGTACTGAACGTGCCCTGATCCTCAAGGGTCTTGAGGATCGGAACGCCGATGGAAGGGGTTGCCGTCGGTCGGGTGGAGGCGACCGATCCGCCGAGCGAGTTGAGATCGACCCCGGGCGGGACGAGCACGAAGTCGATACCGTGGATGAGGCCGTTGCTGGCCGGCAACTCGCTCACGAGGCCGACCCCGTTGATGGTCGCTTCGCCGTTCGTGTACGCGAAGTGGACCTTCTTGCCCTCCAGCGTGTCCTGGTCACCTTCGTTGATCGACGCGGTCGGCACGAGACCACCGAGCACGTGGTACTTGAGGACCTTTTCGAGCGTCGAGGCATTCTCCGGAAGCAGGAGCTTCCCCAGAGTTTCAGACGGAAGCCTTTGAAAGGCCTGATCAGTCGGAGCGAATACGGTGAATGGACCCTTCTGCGAGAGTTTTGCAGCGACGCCCGACGTTTGGAGTGCCATTACGAGTGTGTTGTAGCGCCCGTCGTCGGTGAGTACGGACACGAGCGAGCCATCCGCGGCGGCGCCGGTATCGACAACCTGAGCCGTGGACGCGGGCTGCGGCGTGGCTGGCGTGTCACGGGTGTCGTTGGTGCACCCTCCGAGTAATCCCAGCCCGAGCACGAGGGCTAACGGGATGATGGTGCCGAGGCGGTGATGCCTGGTTTCGGGCAGACTAGCAATCCGGGAAGTGGCCATGGGCGGTCCTTTGGTGGCGTCAATGGGAGCAACAAGTATGCCCCGTCGAATACCGGATGACACCCGTTGGGCGTTGGGCGCCTTCGTCGCGTCCAAAGAGTGATTCGGACGCGGTGATGGTTGAGACGTGGGCGTCAGAGGTAGCGGGCCAGGATGTTGATCGTGGCCCGGAATCCCCGGACGGTTTCCTCGATGATCTCCTTCACAGGCTTCACTGATTCAATGCGGCCCGCCACCTGGCCGGTGAGTGCGATCGATGCTTCCATGTCGCCCCCAAAGTACAGATCGAGCGCACGGCTCATCACACTCAGGTTGACCGATTCGACCCGCTCGAGCTCCTCAGTCTTTTTTGTCCGGAGCGCTCGGAGACCGGGCTTGGAGTGACGGTTGAGAAACACGGTGTCGGTCTCGGCGGCGTCGATGATGGCCTGCTTCCAGTTGTAGTGCACCGGAGACTCCGCGGACGACACCATTCGGGTGCCCATCTGGACTCCTTCCGCTCCCAAGGCGAACGCGGCAGCCATCGACGGGCCATCGGTGATACCGCCCGCGGCAATAATAGGCACGCTTACTTTTGAGACAACGAGCGGCAGCAGGACCATTGTCGCGACATCGCGCGGGTTTTTGAACCCGCCGCCTTCGCCGCCTTCGACGACGAGACCGTCTACTCCCGCATCGATCGCCTTCAGTGCGCCGGCCAGGGTTGGCACGACGTGGAAGACCGTCAGCCCAGCGGCCTTAAGCGTCGCAGTGTATTTCGCCGGATCACCGGCTGATGTCGTCACGAAGCGCACGCCCTGGTCGATCACGAATTGCACAATGCCCGGGTCGCGTACGAAGGCCTGGGCGATGTTGACACCGAACGGTTTGTCCGTAAGGTCACGCATCTTCCCGATCTCGATCTTCACGCTGTCGAGTTCGCCGCTCGATGTCTCGATGATTCCGAGGCCTCCGGCGTTCGAAACCGCGCTCGCGAGCTGAGCTCTGGCGATCCAGCCCATCGGTGCCTGGACAATCGGGTACCTGGTTCCCAGAACCTTGGTGACGCGGTTCTCAATGGGGGCCAGGTCGCTGGCGGGTTCGATGGCGCTCATGTCAGCGATGCTGACACAAAAGTTCCCGTGTGAGAAAGCCCAAGGTTTCCCGGCCGGTCCTACAGGTGGGCTTGCCGGCTCTGCCCCAGGCGTACAGCCTCGCGGATGATGCTCTTGGCTGTGTGCTGGTCGACGCCGGCCGCCACCAACTCGCGTACCCGGGCTTCGATGTCGGCGGCGAGGCCATCACCGCTTCCTCCCCCGGTGAGACGGCTCGCGACGGCCGTGCCGACAATGAGACACAGCGACGCGATCGCCCCCATCGTGCCGGCCGTCATGGCTGCGCCGATGTTGTTGTGGATTGAGAACACGATCATCGATGCGATCGCACCGACGATGCACAGTGCGGTGGTTCGGCGAAGAAACGAAAGCGTCATGGGTTGGTCGGACCCCTCGGTCGGCCGTTGGCGTTCAGGTCGGCGGGCTATCGGACGAGTGGCTTGTACTTGAGACGGTGCGGCTGGTCGGCTTCGGCACCCAGTTCCTTATGCCGGAAGGCCTCGTAGTCGGCGAAGTTGCCCTCAAACCAACGTACCTGGCTGTTGCCCTCGAACGCGAGCACGTGGGTGCAGATCCGATCGAGGAACCAGCGATCGTGGGAGATGACGACAGCACAGCCCGGGAACGCGAGGAGTGCATCTTCAAGAGCGCGAAGGGTGTCGACGTCGAGATCGTTGGTCGGTTCGTCGAGAAGCAGGACGTTGGCACCGGTCTTCAACATCTTCGCCAGCTGCACGCGGTTTCGCTCACCGCCGGAAAGTTGACCGACCTTCTTCTGCTGGTCGGCGCCCTTGAGGTTGAAGCTGCCGACATAGGCCCGGCCATTGATTTCCCGGCCGTTGAACTTGAACACATCGACTCCGCCGGTGATTTCCTCGTAGACCGTCTTGTCGGGGTCGAGGTTGTCGCGTGACTGGTCGACGTAGGCCATCTGCACCGTCGATCCGATCTTCAGCTCACCGGAGTCCGAGGGTTCCTGACCGGCGAACATCCGGAACAGGGTGGTTTTACCCGCGCCATTGGCACCGATGATCCCGACGATTCCGGCCGGTGGCAACTTGAACGACAGGTCTTCGATGAGAAGCTTGTCGCCAAACGCCTTCGACAGATGGTCGGCTTCGATGACGACGTCGCCGAGACGTGGTGGGGTCGGAATCACGATCTCCAACTTCGCTTGGCGACCGTCGGCGCTCTGTGATTCAGCAAGCATCTCTTCATAGGCCGACAAACGGGCCTTCGACTTCGCCTGACGCGCCCGGGCCGACTGCTTGACCCACTCGAACTCCTGGGCCAGGGCCCGCTGACGGGCGGTCTCGGTCTTTTCTTCTGAGGCGAGACGGGCCCGCTTCTGCTCAAGCCAGCCTGAATAGTTGCCCTCGTAGGGAATGCCCGCACCGCGGTCGAGTTCGAGAATCCAGCCAGCGGCATTGTCAAGGAAGTACCGGTCGTGGGTTACTGCGACAACGGTGCCGGTGTAGTCCTGCAGGAATCGTTCCAGCCATGCGACCGATTCGGCGTCGAGATGGTTGGTGGGCTCGTCGAGAAGCAGCAGGTCGGGTTTTGACAGCAGGAGTTTGCACAGCGCCACCCGACGCTTCTCGCCACCGGACAGCGTGTCGATCGCCGCATCGCTCGGTGGGCAACGCAGTGCATCCATCGCGATTTCGAGGTTGCGGTCGAGGTTCCACGCGTCGGCCGCGTCGATCTTGTCCTGGAGATCCGCCTGCTCAGAGAGCAGCTTGTCGAAGTCGGCGTCGGGTTCCCCCATCGCATCGCAGACGGCGTTGTACCGGTCGACGATATCGGCCAACTCGGCCACGCCTTCCTTGACGTTGCCCATCACATCTTTGTCGGGGTTCAGGTGCGGCTCCTGAGCGAGGTAACCGACCTTGAATCCCGGAGTCAGTCGGGCTTCGCCGGTGAAGCCGTCGTCGACTCCCGCCATGATCTTGAGAAGCGACGACTTACCTGACCCGTTGGAGCCGAGGATGCCGATTTTCGCGCCCGGCCACATCGAAATGTTGACGCCCTTCAGCACCTCCTTGTCGGGTGGGTAAAAACGGCGAAGGTCGCGCATCGTGTAGATGAATCGCGACTTGTCCATGTGTTCGTGCTTCGGCGCAGCCATTTATCAGAGGTTATCGCACGTCCTGGGCCGAAGCGCCCGTGTCTCGGCTTCGGCGCAGCCATTTGTCAGAGGTTATTCGCACGTCCTGAGCCGAAGTGCCGTGTGCCAGGGAATCCAAAGCCCTTGACCGGGAACGCCTCCCGTCCGCCTACGCCTTGTCGAACAGTGTCGGTTGGGGAGTGGCGTGGGTGGGATCGACGCCATCGAAGAGGCTTGACACCGACTCGCCCACGTGGATCCGTTGGATCGCTTCGGCAAACAACTGCGAGACCGAGCGGACCCGCAGTTCGGGCCAGTTGGACGGCTGGGGAACTGTGTCGGTCGTGATGACTTCTGTGATCAGCGGGTGCGATCTCAACCGTTCGACCGCCTTGCCGGCGAAGAGCCCGTGCGTGCAGGCGACGTAGGCTCCGGTGCAGCCGAAGTCCTTCAGCCGTTCCATGAGCTCCACGATCGAGCCGCCCGTCGCAATCTCGTCGTCGAGCACGATGGCTCGCTTACCGCTGACGTCGCCGACGATCGAGTCGATCACGACGCGGTCGTCCGCAAGCCGCTGCTTTGATCCGGCCGCGACCGGTAGCCCGAGAAGTCGGGCGAACTGGGTAGCAGTCTTGGCGTTGCCGAGGTCGGGCGAGACGACGACGGTGTTGGCGAGATCCATGTCCCGAAAGTGCTCGGCCAGAACGCCGATTGCGGTGAGGTGGTCGACCGGGACGCTGAAGAAGCCGTGAACCTGAGGCGCGTGCAGAGCCATCGTGAGCACTCGATGAACCCCGGCGGTTGTGAGCATGTCGGCGACCAAGCGTCCGCCGAGGGAGATTCGCGACGCGTCCTTCTTGTCAGACCTCGCATACGCAAAATGTGGAATGACCGCCGTGATCTGAGCGGCCGACGCGCCGCGGGCCGCATCGATCATCAGCAGCAGTTCCATCAAATGCTCCTGGGTGGGGGGAACCAGCGGCTGGATGATGTACACGTCGCGTTGGCGGCAGTTCTCAAGCAACTGGGCCTGCAGGCAGTCGTTGCTGAACCTTTTGATCTCGGAAGGCGACAGTTTCAGGCCGAGCCCATCGCAGATCCGATTCGCCAATACCGGATGGGCGCTTCCGGAAAACACGACGATGTCACGCATTGAACGCTTCCCTCTCTGGCTTTGTTGGCTTGTCTGGCTTTGCTCGCAGTCTGGCTTTGTTCGCCGGACGGTCGAAAGGCCGAGCCTAATGGGAGTCGACCGGTTGAAGTGAGAGGCTGGGTCCGAGCCACCGACCGCACGACGTGGAACCAGGAACGCTCACGGCTGAACGCCTCTACAGTCTGTTCCCATGAACAACCTGCAGGGAAAAACGATCGTGGTAACCGGAGCGAGTTCGGGAATCGGAGCGGCCGCCGCACGCGCGTTGGCCGTCGCGGGAGCGACGGTGGCCGTAGTCGGCCGGAACCCGCAACGAACCAGCGAGGTGGCCGCCGAGTGTCTCGGCCGTGGGCGCGCGTTCGTCGCCGACATGTCTTCGCTCGCTTCGGTTGCAGTTCTGGCCGAAGAACTGGCGGCGGCCTACCCGGTGATCGATGTCCTGGCCAACAACGCCGGTTTCATCGCCGCCAGGAAGGAGCTCACGCCCGACGGCATCGAGTCGACCTTCGCCGTCAATCATGTCGCACCGTTTCTGTTGACGCGTCTGCTCATGCCGAACCTCCGAGCGTCGGGCGACGCGCGGGTCATCACCACGTCGTCGAGCGCGCACAACACCGGACGCCTCGATCGGCCGTTCAACCCCGGCCTGAGGTGGTCGAGTTGGGGGGCCTACGGTGACTCGAAACTCGCCAACATCGCCTTCACCGCCGAACTTGACCGTCGAACCGCCGGCACGACGGTGACAGCCAACTGCTTCCACCCGGGCGTCGTCCATACGGGGTTCGGCCGCGACAAGGGACTGCTGGCGCTGATGCAAAACACGTTCGGGCGGTTTGTGTTGATCAGCCCCGAGAAAGGTGCCGACACCCTGGTCTATCTTGCGTCGGAACCGATCGGGGCGACCACGACCGGCAGGTTCTGGGTCAAGCGAAAGGTCGTGCAACCATCAGCGGCCGGACGTGACGCCACGTCGGCGCATGAGCTCTGGGTGAAGACGGACGCCCTTGTGTCGGCCTATCCTGACCCGTTCGCGGCGTAACCCGAAGTCGGCGACCGCTCAGCGCCTGATGATGGACGCGTCGCCGATGTTGGTTGTGCCGACCGGCGACCGCTGGATGGCGATGGCTTCACCGATGTTCGTTTGCCCGGGGGCGGAACGTTCGACGGTCAGCGCCGTGCCGATGTTCGTGGGTTTGGCCGCCGCGGTGACGGGGACGTTCGATGTGAGCAGCAGACCACCGGCGGCGGTCAACGCCACGAGTATGCCGAGCGCCGGTATGACGAGTCGGTTGCGGAACGAGCCGTACTGGAAACGGATCTCCGGAGCGGCGAGCGACATGAGTTGTTCAAGCTCGGTCCGGACCTGCTCCGACGTGGTTCCGAACACCGCGGCCAGAACGCCAAGGTCGTCGTCTCGCGAGGCGATCGGCTTCCCCGGTGGTGTATTCCGGATCCGGTAGACCAGCGCCAGATAGCGGAGCATGATCTTGCGATCGTCGTCCTGCGGCTTGAAGGTGCCGACCGATTCACCGAGGGCCACCCGACCTTCATGTCGATCGATGATCAGGCTGGCCCGGCAGGGAACCACGGTCGACAGGTCGATGCCGTATGCCTGAGCCAGGACCCGGAGGTCGGGATCGCGAAGTGCCAGCCGTCCCGCTTCGATCTGCGTCAGCTCGCCCAGCGAAAACGCACCCCCCGCCCGAAGCTCGATATCGCTAAGGCTAAGTTCCTGTCGCTCGCGGGAGGCAATCAGCGATGCGGCCAGACGGGCCGGTGGGACTAGCAGGTCAGAGAAGGGTGCGGACACGACGGGCATGGTCCTCCTAATCGGCGCGCGGAGTGTGATTCTTTAGATCGAACGAGCGACGTACGTGATGGCGGGGAAGGCGGCGGAGCGGAGTCCGGGGTTATCGCTGTCGGCCCATTGTGCCTTCGGTACTTTCGGCACACGGGGTAGGCTCTCGTATCGTGAATGGACAGATCTCGGATGAATCACTTCTCGGCCCGAATGCGTGGTTGGTCGATGAAATGCGTGAACAGTGGATAGAAAACCCCCGATCAGTCACGGAAAGCTGGCAGGCATATTTCGCGGCCGGTCTCGGTCCCGGTCGTCACACTTCTCCGGTTGCGACGCTGAACCCGATGTTCCACTCCACCAGCAATGGGGTGAACGGAGTCCACGATGACACGCTGACCTCGGCCCAGGCCGTGACAGAAACTGCCGTGACAGAAAAGGCCGTGACAGAACCAGCCGTGACAGAACCGGCCGTGACAGAAACTGCCAAAGTCGATCCCCTTACCAGCGCCCAAACTGCGAGCGTGGAATCAGCACCCGCGGTTCCGAGCCGACCGGCTGGTGAGCCGTCCACGCCCGCTTCCACCATCGAGCCTCCGGCCCCGGCTCCCGGTCCGACCCCCAACAGCAGCGGCACCGTTCCTGTCGCTGATGCGGCCATCGACGGGAAGGTGGTCGCGGAGCCGTTGCGCGGGGTCCCGGCGAGGATCGTTGCCAACATGACGCTGAGCCTCACGGTTCCGACGGCAACCTCGGTACGCGATGTTCCGGCGAAGTTGCTCGAGGTCGAACGCAGCATCGTCAACCGTTTTCTCGCCCGCGGCCGGGGTGGCAAAGTCAGCTTCACCCACATCATCGCCTATGCCATTGTCCGTGCGCTCACCCACGTTCCGGCGATGAAGAACACCTTCATCGAGGTCGACGGCAAGCCGATGATTCTTCGTAACCCCCACGTCGGACTCGGTATAGCGGTCGATGTGCCCAAGGCCGACGGGTCACGCAGCCTGGTCGTGCCCTGTATCAAGAACGCCGACACACTTTCGTTTCTGGAGTTCTACAACGCCTACGAAGTGTTGATCGCGAAGGCTCGCGTCAACAAGCTGGTCGTCGACGATTTTGCCGGGGTCACCGTCTCGATCACGAACCCGGGTGGTCTCGGCACGCGGCATTCCGTCCCTCGCCTCATGCCCGGTCAGGCGGCGATCATCGGTCTTGGCACGATCGACTATCCGGCCGCGTTTTCCTCCGCGGACCCGGCCAAGCTCGCGGAAATCGGCATTTCGAAAGTCGTGACGCTCACGTCGACCTACGACCATCGGATCATCCAGGGGGCCGAGTCGGGTCTGTTCCTTGACCGGGTCCAGGCGAACCTCGAAGGCAAAGACGGTTTCTACGACGGGATCTTCGCCTCTATGGGCGTGCCCTACGAACCCGCCCGATGGAACCGCGATACCAACGCAACCGGGAGCGACCGGTCGGTCGCCGAGAAGGCCGCTGCGATCCAGGAAATCATCAACGCGTACCGCTCGCGTGGCCACCTCATCGCCGACCTCGATCCTCTCGACGCCAAGGCGCCGAGCATGCCGGTCGAACTCGATCCAATCAACTGGGACCTGTCGATCTGGGACCTCGATCGTACGTTCTACACCGGCAACATCGCCGGAAAGGACGAGCACACGCTCGGCGATCTACTCGGGCTGCTGCGTGACGCGTACTGCCGGACGCTTGGGATCGAGTACATGCACATCATGGACCCGGTCCAGAAGAAATGGATCCAGGAGCACGTGGAAGGGGTCGACTCCACGTTGCCACTCGATGTCGAACGGCACATTCTTGGCCGACTCAATGCGGCCGAAGCCTTTGAGAAGTTCCTCCACAAGCGCTACACCGGCCAGAAGCGCTTCGGTCTGGAGGGTGGCGAGTCGGCCATGGTGATCCTCGATGCCATCCTCGATTCGGCGGGCGTCGCCCAAATTGAGGAAGTGGTCATAGGTATGCCCCATCGCGGCCGCCTCAACACGCTCGTCAATGTCGTGGGCAAGGATCCTGAGCAATTGTTCCGAGAGTTTGAAGACATGCCGACGTCATCGGTGCAGGGCTCGGGCGACGTGAAGTACCACCTGGGAGCGTCCGGCGTCTATGTCGGTCGGTCCCAACTTCCGGTCGCGGTGTCGATTCCACCGAATCCGTCGCACCTGGAAACGGTCAGCCCGGTGGTCGAAGGCATCGTGCGGGCCAAACTCGATGCCCAGGGCGTTCGCGGCAGCACGACGGTGTTGCCGCTGTTGATGCACGGCGACTCTGCGTTCGCCGGTCAGGGTGTCGTGCCAGAGACGCTGAACCTCAGTCAACTCGCCGGGTACAAGACCGGTGGGTCGATCCACTTTGTCATCAACAACCAGGTCGGCTTCACCACGAACCCCGATTCCGCCCGCTCATCGGTGTACTGCACCGACGTTGCGAAGATGGTGCAGGCCCCGATTTTCCACGTCAACGGCGACGACCCCGAAGCCTGTTACCGCGCAGGGATGCTGGCATTCGCGTTTCGGCAGGAGTTCAAAAAAGACGTGGTGATCGACATGGTCTGCTACCGCAAACATGGTCACAACGAAGGCGACGAACCTCGCTACACGCAGCCCCTTATGTACGAGCGGATCGACAATCGTCCGTCGGTTCGTGAACTCTATCTCGCTGGTCTGGTCGGTCGTAAAGTGTTCACCCGGGCCGACGCAGATGCAGCGGTCGCGGAATTCGAAGCGCTGATGCAGTCGGCGCTCGACGCAACCCGAGCTGAAAAGTTGGCGGGCGGAGTCGAACATCAGGAAGTTCCGCACGGCGAGGGTCTTGCTGCTTCGTTTGTCGAAGTGGGCACCGCGGTTGACCGGGCGACGCTCGATCTCATTGCGGCGGCGACCCATTCGTGGCCGGAAGCGTTCACCCCCCACCCGAAGTTGGCTCGTCAACTCGAGGCCCGCGCAGCGTCGTATGCCTCGGCGGGTGATGTCGACTGGGCGTTGGCCGAGGCAATGGCGTTCGGGTCGATTGCGCTGGAAGGCCATCCCGTGCGCGTTTCGGGTCAAGACTCGCGGCGTGGCACGTTCAGCCACCGTCAAGCCGTGCTTATCGACGTCGAGAACGGCTCCGAGCACTATCCCTTGGCCAAACTCGCCCCCAACCAGGGTAATTTCTCCGTCTACGACTCGTCGCTTTCGGAATACGCCGTGCTCGGCTTCGAGTATGGCTACACGCTCGGCCGGTCCGATGCGTTCGTAGCATGGGAGGCACAGTTCGGCGACTTCGTCAACGGCGCGCAGATCATGATCGACCAGTACATCGGGTCGGGCGAAGCCAAATGGCAGCAGACCAGTTCGCTCGTGCTGCTGCTCCCGCATGGCTACGAAGGCCAGGGTCCAGAGCACTCCTCGGCCCGGTTGGAACGCTTTCTTCAGGCATGTGCCGACGACAACATCCGAGTCGCCAACGTGACCACGGCCGCTCAGATATTTCACGTGCTTCGGCGGCAGATCCATGCTGAACAGCGCAAGCCGCTCGTGCTCATGGCCCCGAAGTCAGGCTTACGGGCCAAGCAGACGCGCAGTAACATAAGCGAACTTACTTCAGGGTCCTTTCAGGAAGTGCTTGACGACGTTCAGTTCCACGATAAGTCGACCGCTCGTCGGGTCGTGCTGTGCAGCGGCAAGGTTGTGTGGGATGCATACGCCGCCCGCGACGCGAACCCGGCGCCGGTCGCCATTGTCCGCGTCGAGCAGCTGTACCCTTGGCCGGCTGCGAAGATCGTTCAGATACTTGAGAACTACCCGAACGCGACCGAAGTCGTGTGGACCCAGGAAGAGCCGGCCAACATGGGATCGTGGAGCTTCGTCCAGCCGCGCCTACTTGAGATCTGCGCGCGTTTGAACCGGACCCTCGCTGTGAACACGAGGCCCGCTTCACCAAGCACAGCCGTGGGTAGCCACCATGCGCACGACGAGGAACTTGACGCGCTGAAGGCGGCCGTTACCGCCGGACTCTGAGGCGCCTCGGCCCGACTTCGACCAGAGGATTCGGTTTCAGCCCAACCCGAGGTGCTGCCACGCCTCCCAGGCGCTCGCCACCATGGAATGGATGTCGTACTTGGCGGTCCATCCGAGTTCCCGGTTGATGCGGGAGGCTGACGCAATGACAATGGGTGGATCACCGGCCCGACGACCGACGATGTTCGGCTCGAAGTCGATTCCGGTGACTTCCCGAATGGCGTCCATGATCTCCAACACCGTTGTGCCGGTACCGGTACCGACGTTGTACTCACGAAAGACGTCGTTTCCCGCTTCGGACTGTGCATCGAGGTGCTCTACGGCGACCGCGTGGGCGTCGGCGAGGTCGATGACGTGGATGTAGTCGCGGATGCACGAGCCGTCGCGGGTGTTGTAGTCGGCTCCGAAAACTTCAGGTGTTCCGTTGTTGGCCAGGGCCCGAAACACCATGGGGATCAGGTTGTTGACACCCCGGTCGCCGAGCCCGGGCGCCCCGGCGCCGGCCACGTTGAAATAGCGGAGGTTGACGTAGGACAACTGTCCGGCGATCGCCTGGTCCTTGATCATCCACTCATCGATCAACTTTGTTTCACCGTATGGGCTGGTGGGTTTGGTCGGGATCTCCTCGTTGATGGATTCGACGGCAACCTCGCCGTAGACCGCAGCGCTTGAGGAAAGCACCATCCTTCGCACCCCGACCGATTCCATGGCCCGCAAAAGGTGATGGGTCGTAATCACGTTCTGCTCGTAGTACCAGAGCGGTTTCGTGACACTTTCGCCGACGGCCTTCTTTGCCGCGAGATGGATGACTCCTTTCACGTTGTGGTCGCGCAGTGCCGCTTCGACGCGACCCTGATCGAGCACGTTGCACTCGATGAGATGCACCCCCGACGGAATGTTTTCCCGGAACCCGCCGCTGAGGTCGTCGACCACGACAACGTCGCGCCCGATGTCCTGCAGCGCTCGGATGATGTGTGCGCCGATGTATCCGGCCCCTCCGGTGAGTAACCAAGTCATGGCCCTCACGCTAACGCCTACGTCCACCGCAACGTGGCGCCGCTGTGCCAGGGTGAGGACATGGCCCTTATGGAGATCCTGTCGGCTGTTTCAGCCCCCGACGCCGACCCGAAGGGGTACATCTATCGGCTACTGAAGAAACTGGGCGCGTCCGACTTCGGGGCCAGAACGGGCGAATTCCTCCTGGTCGGCCCGTTGCGGATCCTCGTGATCGTTCTCGGGGCGATGGTCGCGTCCCGGGTCGGGTCCCGCGTGCTGCGATCGGCGGTCGCAGCCCTTCGTTCACGGGCGCCCCTGCGGGTCCGGAATACGCGGGTGGAACAGCGGGCGGCCACGATCGGGGATGCGATCGCCAGTCTGTGGAAGGTTGTTGTTCTCGTCGTCGCGCTGCTGTCGATTCTCGGCGAAGTAGGGATCAACCTCGGTCCACTCCTGGCTGGCGCCGGTATCGCTGGTATCGCGTTGGCCTTCGGAGCCCAGGCGATCATCAAGGACTACCTGGGAGGGCTCTTCATTCTTCTTGAGGACCAGTTCGGAGTAGGCGATGTCGTCACGATCGGGGTGAATTCAGGAACCGTCGAGGACCTCAATCTCCGGTTTACCCGGCTCCGATCGGCTGACGGCACCGTATGGTTCGTGCCGAACGGTGAGATCCGTGCCGTCGGCAACCAGTCGATGGAGTGGTCGAGGGCGATCGTCGACGTGATCGTCGGTTACGACAATGACATTTCGGCGGTGATGTCAGCGCTCTCCGAAGAAATAGGCGCGCTTACGGGTGATGCAGTGTGGAAAGACCGGATCCTCGAGACACCCGAAGTTCAGGGGGTCCAGTCGATGAACGTTGAAGGCGTTGCACTGCGGATCGTCGTGAAGACCCAACCCCGTGAACAGTGGGCCGTTGCCCGCGAGTTACGGGCCCGGGTCGCGGAACGCATGCGCCGCGACGGCGTACGTGGAGCAGGCCGTATGGTCGTCGTGAACTCGTCGACCCTTGATGTCGGCGTTCCGCCCCCACCGCCGCCGACCCTGAATTAGCGCACCTTCGCAGCCAGCGCCGCAGCCAAGGCCTCCGGTAGTTGTCGACGCAGCCGTCGAAGTTCGATCGTCTGTACGGTCACGATCGTGACCGCGTCGGTGATCTTCCCGGAGTCGACGAGCGAAACGACCTCGGCGAAAGGAAGTCTCCAAACCTGCAGGTCTTCGGTCGATTCAGGTTCGGCTGGACCGGGCACGAGGTCCCAAGCCACCCAGGTCATCGCGATCTCATCGGTCAAACTGTTCGACAGCGCGAACGTTTGGAGCGGAAGCCAGACGTTCGCCCGATAACCCGTTTCCTCGATCAGTTCCCGTTGAATGGACGCAACCGGATCCACATCGCGTTCGCCTCCACCTTCGGGGATTTCCCACGAATACTGTTCCATCGCGTACCTGTACTGTCCGACAAGAAGGGTGTCGCCATTGTCGAAGATCGGTACAACGCCGAGGGCCCAGCTGCGCGGTCGGACGACGCCGTAAATCCCGGGACGGCCCGAGGGATCGATAACGTCGTGATGCTCGACAGTGATCCAGGGATTCTCGTAGGCCGTCCGACGCGACGTCGTAGACCAGGGGTTTCGCGTTTCGTCCACGATTGGCTTGGTCATGGCGCTCCCGTGATCTTCTGCTCGCGTTGCTTCGATTCAGGCGGCGATCAGCGAAGCGCAAGACCGATGTGACGTTCAAGTTCCCGAAGGGCAACGTCGGGATCACCCACTTTGATGGTCCGCATCCCCATGGCGGCCGCCGGTTTGAGGTTGATACCAAGATCGTCAAGGAAGACAACCTGGGTGGGGCGTACGCCGACCGCTTCGCAGGCCATCTCGTAGAACCGCACCTCAGGTTTGCGTACCCCGGCGTGGCGCGACTCGGTGACGTGGTCGAACAGCGACATAACCTCGTTGACCTCGGGTCGGGTCTCGCCCTCGGCGCCGGGGCTTTCGGACGTCCTTACGTTGTTGGTCAGACAGGCCACCTTCAGATTGGCAGCTTTGCACCGACGAAGCGCTTCCACCATGGTTGGCCGGACCTCGCCATGGAGTAGTGCCATGACTTCCCGGGCATTGACGATGTGACCGAATCCCCGGGCTTCGGCTTCGAACAAGCCGCAGAACTCGTCGAAGCTGACATCGGACCGCTCGAACCGGGCCCACGCGTTGGCGTCGGAATTGGTGGCGTTGATAGTGCGGATCGTGCCCTCCGGAAGGTTCGCCCCCCGCTCGTAGCGGGCGAACGCCTCGAACGGTGACGACAGGATCACTCCTCCGAAGTCCCAGAACACTGCTGCGACAGCTTCGAGTTCCACGGACAGGGGCGCAGACGGGGTCGAATTCATTTGTGCCAGTCTCGCTCACGATCGGGTCCGAGACCCAACTTCGCGACCTCAACTTCGGTTCGCCGGACGCCGATGAACGACACAGCCACAAAGAGGTGCTTGACTGGGGAGGTTCTGGTTCGGCCGTTTGTGGTCGCAATCAGTTTCGAATCTCCGGTGTGGCTCCGCCACATCGGCCGCCATTTCGGGCGGTGACGGAAAGAACGGCGTTGGAACGACCGGTTGGCGTTCCACAGCGAAGCCTTTCCGCACCTGCCTTCGTGGCGAACTTCCAACCATAAACAGGAAACCAATGACCACCTACAAAGTAGTGGTCGACGGGTCCAACATCGCCACCGAGGGACGGACTCTTCCGAGCCTCACGCAACTTGATGAGGCCGTGCAGGCCTTCATCGAAGAGCACCCTGGTGCCGACGTGCTGGTTATCGTCGACTCGTCGTTCCCAAATCGGATCGACAACAAAGAACTTGCTATCTTCGAAGCCGCCTACGCAGCCGGAGAAATCATCACCCCGCCCGCGGGCACGATCGGGCGCGGTGACTCCTTCATCTTGAAAGTGGCCGACAAGCTCGGCGCGACCGTGTTTTCCAACGATTCGTTTCAGGAATTCCACGGCACCTACGATTGGCTCTTCGACAAGGGTCGCCTCGAAGGCGGAAAGCCGATCCCCGGATACGGGTGGGTGTTCACCCCCCGCAACCCGGTTCGTGGTCCGAAGAGCCGCGAGGCGGTCCGGGAGTCGAAGCGTTCTGTCGCCCGGATCGGGTCGCCCGAGGCGATGCGACCGATGCCGGTGCCGAAGGCGCCGCCCCCCTTCCTCGCAAAGCCCGACGCGATGGCCGTTCCGGACAGCGAGACTCGAGGGGAGGTCCGCCGCAACGAGCGTCGTGACGCTGAACACGCGCCACGGGCTGAGTTGCGGATTGACGCTGAAGGCGAAAGGAAGAGGAAAAAGAAGAAGCGAAAGCGGAAGGGCGGAAACGGAGGAGGCGCAGCCGAGGCGGTCGTGCTCGATCTGCCGGCGGTGAATGATCCGCTTGCCTTTATCAACTTCATCTCCGAGCATCTCCTTGGCAGTGAACTCGAAGGACTCGTTGGGTCCTACTCATCGCACGGTTTCTATGTGGAGGCGGCGGGGGCTAGGTGCTACGTGCCGCTGAGCGGTCTGGCCGAGCCCATGCCGCGTAGTGCGAAGGAAGTTGTCCGCAAAGGCGCCACCTACCAATGGGTGGTCACGGCCTTCGATTCGGCGCGTCGCGGGATCGAGTTAGCGCTCATTGGCACGCCGGCAGCGCTGGCATATGCTGCCGGGGGATCCGTACCGGGGGCCGCGGGCGCTGAGTCCGCCGGTGGCGACGCCGCAACGCAGCCGGAGCCGTCCAAGCCGGCGAGATCGGGTCGAGGCCCCAAATCGCGCCGATCCGGCCAGGATGAGCGGGAGACGGCAGTAGCGGTCGCAGCTACCAGCGAGCTGGCAACAACCGCCGACAAGCCCGCTAAATCCGGCAAGCGGGCGAAGCCTGCGAAGCTTTCACGACAGGAAGTCGCTAGTGGGACTGTCGCTAGCGGGACGGTCGATAGTTCGGCGAGCGATTCTGCGGCAGGCGCAGCCGTGGTGGCAAAGGTGGTCAGGAGTCGTTCGCGGAAGGTGAAAGGCGACCCCGCGTCGTTCGACGAACCCGCCTCCGGCGCGTCGCCCTCGGTCCGAACGGCGAAGTCGGCGACTAGAACGCGTCCGTCGAAGTCGGCTGTGTCGAAGGCAAGCGCTCCAGAGCCGAAGATCGCCGTTATGGCGCCGTCCACCAAGACTGCTAAGCCGACGGCTGCCTCGGTCAAACCCGTGCCGGTGGCAAAGGTCGCAAAGGTGGCAAAGGTGGCGAAGGCCCCGGCTGACTCGGCCGAGAAGAGGATCGCCGACACTGGGCCGATGGTCGTCGTCACATCCAAAGCTGCCCCGACGAAAGCTGCCCCGACCAAAGCTGCGAGCGCGGTACGGGCTAAAGCGGTGAAGGCCCCTTCGGCCAAGACCGTACCGAAGGCACGGACCAAAGCTGCCCCGACCAAAGCGGTGAAGGCCCCTTCGGCTAAGGCGAATGCGCCAAAGGCCGACACTACGAAAGTATCCCCCGCAAAGCCCGGCTCGGGTCGATCGAAAACCACGTCGGCCAAAGCTAAGGCCAAATAGTCGGCCTAAACACCTCGATCGGCCCGGGAGCCGGGCGCTCCCGAGCCGAGTCTGCGACGTTTGGATGTTTGTGTCCGCTCACCGGGTGTTTGTATCCAAACATTGGTGGTGGGTTTGGAAGGTTTGGATGTTTGTGCCCGCTGACCGGGTGTTTGTATCCAAACGTTGGTGGGCCGGCGGGAGGCCGGCAGCGGGGAGGTATCGTGGGCCATGACGCATCTCGCCCCTGTCTGGTCCAAAGTCACCGACCTCCAGGTCGTTTCCGGAAGTGGGTCGTGGGTCACCACGACCGATGGCGAGCGCTATCTCGACTTTTCCTCCGGTATCGCCGTGACCTCGACCGGCCACTGCCACCCGAAGGTCGTGGCCGCTATACAAAAGCAGGTTGAGCACTTTCTTCACGCGCAGGTCAACGTCTACACCCACAATCTCCTCGAGCCCTTGGCCGAACGGTTGGCCGGTCTGTGCCCGGCTGGGATTGATACGTTCTTCTTTACGAATTCCGGCGCCGAAGCGACCGAAGGTGCGGTGAAGCTGGCCAAACAGGCAACCAAACGTCAGAACGTCATCGTGTTCTCGGGCAGCTTCCACGGACGCACCCACCTCACCATGGCGATGACCACGTCGAAGACGATTTACCGGGCCGGTCACTCGCCGCTTCCGGGCGGCATCTATGTTGCGCCGTTCCCCGACCCGCTCCACCGTGGTTCCGACCTCGACGATGCCATCGAAGGTTTCCATAAGCTGCTGAAGGCGCAAACCGCGCCGGAGGAGACTGCGGCCGTCGTGTTGGAGCCCGTGCAGGGGGAGGGTGGTTACGTACCCGCACCCACGAAGCTCGTCGAAGACATCGTGCAGACCTGCCGCGACAACGGGATCCTCTTCATCGCCGACGAAGTGCAGTCGGGTTTTGGTCGCACCGGCAAGATGTTTGCGATCGAACACTCGGGTGTGAAGCCCGACATTCTCATCATGGCCAAAGGCATCGCGTCAGGCTTCCCGTTCGCCGGTGTCGGCGCCACGGCTGCGATCATGGCGAAGTGGCCGGCCGGTAGCCACGGTGGCACCTATGGCGGCAACGCCGTGGGCTGCGCCGCGGCGCTCGCCACGATCGAGGTGCTGACCGAGGAGGGCTTCCTGCAGAACGTGGTGGAGCGAGGCCAGCAACTCGTCGACGGGCTTGATGCCCTGGCGCGCAGGCACGAAGTCATCACCGACGTTCGCGGCCTCGGCCTGATGGTCGCGGCTCAGTTCGTCGATTCTGCTCGAGTCAGCGCGGTGATGCAGCATTGTCTGAAGCAGGGCAAG
>JANMZO010000294.1:0-12701 GCA_031383405.1 Acidimicrobiia bacterium
CAACCGTGCCGACAACCACGACAACCGTGCCGATAACCACGACAACCGTGCCGATAACCACGACAACCGTGCCGATAACCACGACAACCGTGCCGATAACCACGACAACCGTGCCGATAACCACGACAACCGTGCCGACAACCACGACAACCGTGCCGATAACCACGACAACCGTGCCGACAACCACGACGGGCCCGAACGACACCTTCGACACCAACGTGATCGATTCCTCGAGATGGCTCGTGAGCAGCGGGGGCTCCACGGTCGCTGCCGCCAACCAGCAACTTGAGATCACGCACTCCGCGGGGCCGTGGACGGCCGGCACGGTGCAGAGCGCGACGTCCTACGACCAGACAGGCAGGTCCGTGCAGGTGCAGCTGAAGCGGGCCGCGGGCAACGGCCTCGGCGGGTCGACGTACGGCGAGACGTCGCTGTTTGTGCAACTCGACCCAACGCACTACGCCGAGCTTTGGGTTAGCGGTGGCGCGCTCACTGCATGGGTGAACAATGGGAGCGGCGCCGTGAACCTCACGCCGTCGTGGCCCCGCTACAGCAGCAGCACCATGCAATGGCTGCGCTTCCGGGAGTCCGGAGGCACGATCTTCTTCGACTACGCAGCCGGGACAACGTCGCCGGGACCTTGGACGCAGCTCGCGTCGACCACGCCCACCTTCGGGCTCACGTCGGTCAGACTGAGGATGGTGGCCGGGTCGAACGTGACAACCAGTGACGTGACCCAGATCGACAACATTTCAACGAGCTGATGGCCCTCGTGGGCGTCGTGAGATCAGCTTTAGTTGTGGCCGACGACGGTCGATGATCCGTTTTGTGTGTTGTTCACCCTCCGCGATTGGGAAAACTCTGCCGGGAACGGCTGCACTCTCGTCTCCGCGGGCGAGCACACACCTGCTGTGTCCGTCGCGAGCACTCTTTCGAAGCGGATGCCGGAACCTTCGGCTTCCGCTCGGCAAACAACCACAGAGAGCAGGTATTTTTGACCTATTGACACTTTGGGTGGGCGTTGGTTTGATATTCACGGCTGAACACGTTTTCAGATCCGTGTAGTACCCAAGGAGAAACAAATGCTTCCCACAACATCGCACCAAGGCACGACGCATGGCGATTCCAGGAAGGGTGGGCCAATGCTTGTTTCGGTCGGGACGACTGCCCCGGGCCACACGCCGAGCAGTCAGACGCCCTCGGTCACCATCGTCATCCCCGCGCTGAACGAGGCCGGCAATCTCCCGTCAGTGCTGCCGCGCATCCCGCTGTGGGTGCATGAGGTCATCCTCGTCGACGGGGGATCGACCGACAACACGATCGAGGTTGCCCAACGATTGCTTCCCGATATCCGGATTGTCCACCAAACCGGAAGAGGAAAGGGCGACGCGCTTGGCGCAGGATTTCGTATGGCAACGGGCGACGTGATTGCGATGATCGACGCCGACGGGTCGACCGACCCGTGCGAGATCCCGCGGTTTCTGTCAGCGCTGCGTACTGGCGCGGATTTCGTGAAGGGAACGCGTTACGTGCAGGGCGGCGGTTCGCAGGATCTGACGGCGTTTCGGTCGCTCGGAAATCGCGCTCTTACCGGGATCGTGAACACTTTCTGGCGAACGAACTACACCGATCTTTGCTATGGCTACATAGCATTCTGGCGACACCATCTGAATGTCCTGACGCCGGATTGCCGTGGTTTCGAGATCGAGACACTGCTTTGCATCCGAGCAGCCGGCCGAGGTCTGCGGGTGGCCGAGGTTGCCAGTTACGAATCGAGTCGCATCTCTGGAACCAGCAACCTGCACGCCACGAGGGACGGGATCCGTGTCTTCCGGACCATCATCTCGGAGCTGGCGAAACCGTGGTGACCGGAGCGTCGCCAGAGGCGCGCCCGTCCATATCCGTAATAATTTGTGCACATAGTTTAGACCGATGGGAACTCCTCCGGTCGGCCGTGTCCTCGGCTACCGCCGAGAAACCCGACGACGTGATCGTGGTCATCGACCACAACGACAGACTGCTGATGAACGCGGTCGAGGGTCTGACCGGGACCAGTGGTCCGACCCGGATCCGGGTCATCGCCAATTCACACCAATCCGGGTTGTCAGGTGCGCGAAACACGGGAATCGAATCCACCGACGCCACGATCGTCGCGTTTATCGATGACGACGCCGAAGTGATTCCCGGATGGATGCGACATCTCCTCGCACCGTTTTCCGATACCACTGTCGTGGCAGTGGGTGGTCGGGCCATGCCGGCGCGACCCGACCGCTTTCCAGCCTGGTGGCCGCCCGAATACAACTGGGTCGTGGGCTGCTCGTGGGCCGGGTTGCCCGAGGCTCTGACCGAGGTTCGAAACGTGATCGGCTGCTGCATGGCGTTCCGCCGAGACGCTCTCGTCGAAACAGACGGCTTTGACCCGGCACTCGGCCGGGTCGGGTCGAACGCCGCAGGTTGCGAGGAAACGGAACTTTGCATCCGGCTCCGCCGGGGCGGTGCCCGCGTCCTTTACGAACCGCGGGCGACCGTGCTCCATCACGTCGATGACCGTCGCCTGACCGCCCGGTACTTCGTTCGTCGTTGCTGGTCCGAAGGACGCTCAAAAGCCCGCATCAGTCGCAGGCTCGACGGCGGGTCACTCGGCCCGGAGCGCCGCTTCGCGATCGATGCTGTCCGTCAGTCGATCAGCACCGGTACCCGGGCCACGCTGCGTCTTGAGTGGTCAGGCATTGCCCGCGCTGCTGCCCTCGTGGGCGGACTCTGCACAACCGGTCTCGGTTTCGCCTGGCCGGTTCGGGGATAGGTCGAGCGTGGCACCAGAAATTTCCGTCCTGATCGCAACGCGAAACCGCACCGTCTCGCTGGAGCGCGCCATCCGTTCGGTGTTGGCATCCGAGCATCCGCCGTTCGAGATCGTGGTTGTCGACAACGCCCCTGACACCACCGACACGGAGCGGCTCATCGAGACCACGTTCGGTGGCGACGCCAGAGTCCGTTATGTGCATGAACCGATACCGGGTCTGGCCAGGGCCCACAACACGGGCCTCCGGGTTGTGTCGTCCATGTACGTGGCGATCACCGACGACGATGTCGTTGTCGACCCGTCTTGGCTTACCCACATCACACACGCGTTCGCAACCGACGTCCGGGTGGTCTGCGTTACGGGCGCGATCCGCGCCGCAGAACTCGAAACGCCCGCCCAGCGCTGGGCGGACCAGCATCTTGGTTTCCACAAAGGCGAGAAACGGACGACATACAATCTTGGCGAGCATCGTCCCGCCAATCCGCTGTTCCCGTACGTCGCCGGTTCATTGGGTTCGGGCGCGAACATGTCGTTCCGCACCTCGTTCCTTCAGGAAATCGGAGGTTTCGACCCCGCGCTCGGCGCCGGCAGCAAAGCACAGGGAGGCGACGATCTCGCAGTGTTCTTTGAGGTCGTTGTGCGTGGGTATTCACTGGTCTACGAGCCGGCGGCACTCGTGCACCATTTCCACCATCGTACGTTCGAACAACTCGAGCGGCAGGTTTCCGGATACGGCGTCGGGTTGGGGGCATTCCTCACGAAAGTCATCGTCGACCGACCGACCCGCGTGTTCCCGCTCGTCCTCCGAGTGGGGAGGGGCATCCGACATCTCTACGTGATGCGTGACGGGCAACCCGGTCCCGAGGAAACCGGCTACGACTCTAGATTCCGGGTACTTCAACGACGGGAACGCTTCGCAGCGCTCAGCGGTCCGCTGGCGTATGCGCGGTCGCGTTGGGCGACACGTCGCGCATGGTCGGGAGGAACGACGTGACCCCCGTTCCGATCCTGCTCTACCACTCGATCTCCGACCATCCGTCGCCGGTTCTGGCTGACTACACGCTCGCGCCGTCGATGTTGGCCGAGCATGCTGCGGTGATCGCCGATCAGGGCTGGCTGGCCGTCACCATCACCGAACTCAACCGTCGCATCTCCGAGGGAGAACTCGGCGACACGCGCACACTTGCGATCACGTTCGATGACGGGTTTGCCGATAACGCCGAGGAAGCCGCCGGTGTTCTCGCCGATCACAGCCTCGCTGCGACGCTCTACGTTGCGAGCGGCACTGTTGGCTCCACCTGCAGTTGGCTCGGTTCCGGCGAACGGCGGCCGATGGCTTCATGGCAGCAGCTCCGCGACCTCAGTGCCGCAGGGTGGGAGATCGGCGCTCATTCCGTAACCCACCCGGAACTCGATATCGTCCCCGCACACCGGGCCTCACGCGAGATCATCGAGTCACGGATCACCTTGCAGGACGGTCTCGGCCTCGGTATTGACTCGTTCGCCTACCCGCACGGCTACCACACAAACCAGACCCGCGACGCGGTGATCGCCGCCGGCTTCGACAACGCCTGCGCCGTGCGGAACAGACCGAGCAGCGATGTCGATGACCGGTTCGCCCGAGCCCGGCTGACGATTCCCGCCACGCTCACCGGCGATGGCCTGGCGCTGCTTTTGTGCCAGGTCGACCGGCCTCGGTCTGGCGAAACCCTGGGCGGCCGATGCTCGAGACGGGTCTGGCGAACGTACCGAAAAGTGCGCAGGCTGGCCGGAAAGGGTGTCCGGTGAACTCCGGCGGACCAACTGACCGTGACTACGCGGTGGCCGTGGTGCGTCAAGCTTCGGCCCGGCTCGTGAAAGCCCCGCCCTTGCATGTCGACCCGAATCGCACCAACCCGTCACGCATGACGCTCGACTTCGGCCGCAACGCGAACGAACAGGTAACCGAATGCCAAACCGCAGTTCACAGGTCGTTCCATCGATGATGCTCACCATGAAACCAGATTCGCAGTCGAGCGCGTTTGTGACGAATGTTGTTTCCCCGCCGACGCGTGATGCGTGGCAGGCGGTTGTCGATTCCGACAGCAGGGCGCTGGTCACACAGACGCCGCAGTGGACGGCCGCCATGGTGGAAACCGGCACGTTCGTGGACCGGAGCCGGATGTACGAATTCGACGACGGGCGTCGGTTCGTGCTTCCGCTCGCTCGCCGGAAAGGTGCCGCGGGAGCCGTTCTGGGAGACCAGGGCTTTCCCAATGGCTGGGGAATCGGTGGACTGGTGGGATCCGGACTCGATGCAAACGTGGTCAAAGCCGTGTTCGCCGAACTCGCCCAAAGCGGTGTCTCGCGTGTGCAGATCCGGCCGAATCCGCTCGACGGCGAGGCGTTCCGTCGCGGAGCCCCCGCGAATTCGGTCGCTCTGTACCGCCGCGCCCACGTGATCGACCTGCGGGGTGGGACCGATGATGTGTGGCAGAGGTTCTCCAAAGCCGCCAGACGCGGTGTTCGCAAAGGGGAGAAGGCCGGCCTCGATATCGAACAGGGACACGGCGAGCATCTGGTGCGCGAGTACTACGCGCTCCATCTCAAATCGGTGGAGCGCTGGGCTGCTCAGCAGCACGAACCGTTGCCACTCGCGAAGTTTCGGGCCGAGCGCCGCGACGGACTCGCCAAATGGCTCACGATCGCACGGGTGCTCGGACCGCAGTGCCGTGTGTCGGTGGCGCGGCTGAACGGACGTCCTGTCGGAGCCGCAGTCGTGCTTTGCGGCCCAAACGGTCATGAGACGCGAAGCGCGTTCGACCGCGACCTCATCAACGGGTCAGACCCCACCTACGTCCTCACCTGGCTGGGCATCTGCGAATCAGCGCGGCAGGGCGCCCAGTGGTACCACCTCGGGGAGACGGGCACCTCTGCACGCCTGGCCGATTTCAAGGAGCGTTTCGCAGCTGTCGGATACGACTACGCCGACTATCGGCTCGAACGATTTCCGGTCACCCGGGCCGACAAATTCGTTCGGGGGGTCGTCAAACGGGCGATCCGATTCAAGGATTGACATGCATTTTTCGCACCGGTCACGGCGGATTGTCGTTGCGATGACGCTGTTTGCGTCCTACGTCGCGCTGCCCCCGCACGCCTACTCGAGCGCGTGGGGAGCGACGCGCTCCCCGGCGGCACGGGGCCCGCTGGTTTTCGCGGACGAATTCACCCGGTCAGGCATGGATATATCGCGTTGGAACTTCTGCCACTGGTGGGGTCCGACGGGGTGCACCATTGCCGGTAACAACGAGCTCCAGTGGTACACACCCGGGCAGGTCGAGCAGGTCCGCGGGTCCTTGCGCCTCACCGCGGTGCGATCACCGGTGAACGGGTCAGACGGAAAGCGATACGAGTACCGGTCCGGCATGGTGACCACCGGAGCGGTCAGTGAGGAGGGATCGAAAGCAAAGTTCGCATTTCGGTACGGATACCTGGAGGCGCGCGTCAGTATTCCGCGCGGGGCCGGGCTCTGGCCGGCCCTCTGGCTCCTCCCGACCACCAATCGGTCGCGGCCCGAGGTCGACATTCTTGAAGTCAGGGGGTCGCAGACCAATGCACTGTCGATGCACCTCCACACGAACGACACACGTGGAAACCGAAAATCCCGGGGCGAGCATTGGACCGGATCGGATCTTGCGATCGGTTGGCACACGTTCGCGCTCGACTGGCAACCGCGGTCGCTGACGTGGTTGGTCGACGGGCGCGAAGCGTGGCGAGTGGTCGGAGACGAGGTCCCATCCGAACCGATGTACATCGTGGCGAACCTCGCCGTCGGCGGCGACTGGCCGGGTTCACCGACTTCGGTGACCCCGTTTCCGTCGACGTTCTCGATCGACTACCTGCGCGTGTGGGGTTACCCGCAATGACGATGATCTCGCTCACGCCCGTGCGGCTGCGTAACCACCTCCGGACGCCCGTCGTGCGCTCGGGGTACGCGCTGATCATAAGTTCACTTGTCACTTCGGCTCTGGGCGCCGTCTACTGGTTCGTCGCGGCCCGACGCTACGACCCCGCCGCGGTGGGCATCGGCTCTTCGCTCGTCGCTGCAACAACGCTGCTTGCCGGTATGGCGAACCTCGGATTCAAGAACGGGCTGCTCCGGTTCATGCCGACGGCGGGTCACGGCTCCCATACGCTCATGTGGCGCAGCTACGCGCTCGCTGCGGGCTGCGCGGCAATTGCCGGCACGGTGTTCCTGATCGGAGTGAACGTCTGGGCGCCGCAACTCGGATTCCTCCGTGCCAGCGGCGTGTCGGTCGAGGCGTTCATCATCACACTGATGGCATGGGCGATCTTCGTGCTCCAGGACAGCGTTCTGGTCGGGATCGGGAAAGCCGGCTGGGTGCCGCTCGAAAACACGGCGTTCTCACTCTTGAAGATCGCTGCACTCGTTGCGCTCGCGACCATCTCGTCGCAGTGGGGCATCTTTCTCTCCTGGGCGTTGCCGACGGTCGCACTGGTTGCGATAGTCAATGTGGCGATTGTTCGCCGCCTGCTGCCCGAGCATGCCGCCCGCCCGACCCTGGTGCCCCCAACCGGCTTCGGTGCCGTGTTGCGCTTCTCCCTGGCCGATCATGTCGCGGCCCTGCTGTGGTTGGCCACCGTGGACGGCCTAGCCCTCGTCGTGCTCGGACGCTCGGGTCCGTCCGATGCCGCGTTCTACTACCTCTCGGCCCAGATCGCCTACGGGCTCTACGTGCTGAGTGGATGCATCGGAGCCGCTCTGGTCGCGGAGGCGGCGCGAGAACCCACACGGCTGGCCGACCTCAACCAGCGTGCGGCACGGCAGGCGTTCGGTCTGGTCCTTCCTGCCACGGCAGCGGTCCTGGTGGCGGCCCCGCTGCTGCTGCGCATATTCGGCCAGGAGTACGAGCGCAACGCCACGCCGCTCCTCCGTCTCCTCGCACTATCGGCCATTCCGTACACCGTTACCTCCATCATCCTGAGCGGGGCGAGGGTGCGCAAGGCCATGCACGTCGTCATCGGTGGCCACGGAGCGATCTTCGTGGCGTGCGTCGGGCTTAGCGTCTTGTTGGAGGGTCGGTTCGGTTTGACAGGTGTGGGGGCCGGGATGGCCATCGGCCAGAGTCTCGTCGCTGTGTGTCTGCTGGCTGTTGCCGCGCTTCGTGATCACCGGCGGTGGAAGGCACGATGCGTCGCGAGGCTGGGTCAGATCCGCTGCGGCATACGTCGACTCCGCGTCGCGGCGGGGTTGACTGAGCGTCTGGCCGGACTCGGTTTGCCCCTAACCGGCACCGGCCAGGCGCGTCTGTTGTCAGCTGTGAACGATGTCGCCGTTGCTGAACTGGTCGGATTCGCCGGGTCCGACCCCGTCGTGGTCAAGATCGCCCGCAGCCGCAAGAGCATGCGGTCTTTGGCTGTGCACACCCGGACGCTTGAGACCTTGGAAGCTGATCGCAATCTACGGTCGTTCTTCAACGCATTTCCGCGCGTTCTCGACGCGGGAGTGCGCAACGGGGAACGCTACGTCGTCGAGAGCCGCCTCCCGGGCACTGCGTCGAGTACTTCCCTCCACGACCCTGAGAAGCGCCCTGCGGCCTTCCGTGCCGTCCATGCGGCCATGTCGAGCGTCCATCAGCCGACCGCTCACAGCGTCGTCGTCGATGAGCGACTGCTCGACCAATGGGTTCTCCATCCGCTTGCGTTGATCCAAACCGCGGTTGACGGTCGCTCGGACCGGTTCGCTGCGGGAATCGGTCTTCTCGCGTCGGAACTGTGCGAGGCATTGCGGTCGCGGGAACTCGCCGTTTCCAGGATCCATGGTGACCTCACGCCGGGCAACGTGCTCCTCGATGATGCCGGTGCAGAAGTAACCGGTCTTGTCGACTGGGAGTGTTCGACACCCGACGGGCTTCCGGGTTTCGACGCCGCCACGTTCGTCCTCGCTGCACGACGGGAACGTTCCGGCGAAGAACTCGGTCGGCTGGTTCTCGAAATCGCCGGTGGTGGTGCACTTGATCAGGACGAGTCGGCGCTGTTTGCGTCGACCGTCTACGCCCACAGTGCACTCTCGACCCGTCATCTCGTGCTGCTCGCGTGGATTGGACACATCTCATCGAACCTGACGAAGTGTGACCGTTACGGACGCAACCGCCGTTGGCTGCGAAGGAACGTGCTCGACGTCCTGGAGGGTCTCACGTTTGTGAGCAACGGCCCCGATCCGCAGCAGGCGGGTGATGCATCCGCCCTCCCGGTCACGCGTGCAACGAGCCCAACGCGCGCGACGCGCGCGTTCACAGTCGTGCGTTCAGTCGGTGAGCGGGTTGGCGGCCTTTCAACCGCACTGACAGTCATGGCAGCTTCGGCCCTCTGGTTCGTCGGACTCCGAAGGGTCGATCCCCGGAAGATGACCGATCTCGGTCTCGTTTCGATCGTGTCTCCATTCGCTTGGTTTGCCGTAGGAGTCGTGGCGGGGTCTTTCGTGTTCGCAGTCACCAGGCCGGTTATCCGGGAAAGGCGCCTTGCCACGCTCCTGATCGGATACATCGTGATGATCCACGGCGCCACTCCGGTTGCATACGGGACACTGCGGTATTCGTGGGCGTGGAAGCACATCGGCATTGTCGACTACATCGGCCGGCACGGCTCCGTCAAACCAGACATCAGCGCGCTTGACGTGTACCACAACTGGCCCGGGTTCTTCAGTGCCAATGCTTCGCTCGTGGACCTCGTCGGCGTCAAGAACGCAATCGTGTTCGCAATCTGGGCCCCCGTCGCCGTGAACCTGTTGACGATGGGCGCACTTCTCCTCCTGCTTCCGACGCTGATCCCCGACCGGCGCATCCTGTGGACCGCGGTATGGCTGTTCTTTCTCGCGAACTGGGTGGGCCAGGACTACTTTGCGCCGCAGGCCATGGCCTATTTCCTGTACCTGGTCATCATCGCCATGGTGTTGCGACACTTCCGCCGTGTTCGCGGGGAACGGCGACACCGTCTCTTCGCCGTCGGACTCGCCGTACTGGCACTGATGGTGTCAGTGATCTCGAGCCATCAGCTCACGCCGGCGCTGATGCTCGCGGTTGTGATCGTGCTCACCCTCACGCGCCGCATCCGTGGAATCTGGTTGGCCGGGGCCGCAGTTGCCTGTCAGGTCCTGTGGCTGGCCGGCCCGGCGAGGGTGTTCACCGGTAAACAGGCACGATCCCTCCTGGAATCGTTCGGTGCGCCCGTCGAGAACGCAGGCGCAACCCTGCGCCACACGGGTGCGATCAGAGGCGGGCATCAGGTCGTTTTGCTTGCCGGCCGTGCGATCGTGGTGTTCCTCGCATTATTGGCAATCGTTGGCGTCGTCGTCCGTTTTCGGCGCGGGTCGCGCGACCACATCGCGGTGTTCATGATGGGCGCACCGGGGTCGCTTGTCTTCGCAAACGAATTCGGGGGCGAGATTCTCTTTCGCGCGTTCCTGTTCTCTGTTCCGTTTCTCGCGCTGTTCGCTGCATCGGCCCTTCTCCCGGCGGGCGACGCCCAGCCCGGCCGGTTTCGAACCGGCGCTCTCGCCTGCACGTCCGCTGTGCTGATCTCGTTCTTCGCTCTCGCCCACTTCGGAAAAGACGACGCTTACCATTTTTCGAAGGAAGAGATCGCAGCTTCCACCTTTCTCGCCGACAACGCGGTCGAGCCGACCCTTTTGGTCGAAGGGACCGGCAACTACCCCGGGCGCTTCCTGAACTATGAGCGGTTCATTTTCGTGCCGATCGCCCTCGAGCCGCCCGAGAGCGTCAGAGCCCTCGTGAAGGACCCGGCCGGTCGTCTGTCGGAATGGTTGGCTGAACCTCGCTATAAGCGCGCTTATGTTCTGATCACCCGCAGCCAGAAAGCTGACCTTGTTTCCGGCGGACCGATCCTGGCCGACACGCTCGACCGGATTGAACGTTCTCTGCGCGGATCCCCAAAGTTCTCGATCGTGTTCGAGAACCGCGACGCGGTCATCTTCACGGCGGCAGCGGGTCAGCAGTGATGGTGAAGCCCGTCCTCGTTCCGGCCGGTCTTGCTGCTTCCACCGTCTGTGCGGTGGCGAGCATTCAGCTTCGGGCACCGATTCCGGTTCGCTTCACCGCGGTGCTCTTCGCACTCGTGCTGGTCCCGGGTCTGGCGGTCACCTACCGTGTGAATGCGTACCGTCGCCCCGACGACGCCATCAAATCGGCCACGGCGCTCCCGTTCGCCTTCGGCATTGCATGGCTGGTGCTTGCCACCGAAGCCCTCCTGTACGCCCACTGGTGGAAGCCGGGAGCTCTGATTCCTGCGACCGCGGCGTTTGCCGCGCTGATGGTGGTCACGTCGGCATCGGGTGCCCATCTGCGTCGACGTGCATCCCGTGAACGGTTGTGGATCTGGGGTATCTCGGCGATCGGATCCTGGTTCATAGCGTTGCAGGCCTGGTCGATCTACCGCGCCCCCTACCGGATCGAGGAACTGGGGTCGATTCAGACTGCGTGGATCCGTGCCGAGAGTACGCCCGGCCGGCTCGGACGGGCGTCGGGATCGGCGATCTCGATCCTGCTCGAAGCAGTCGTCCCATTTCGACGGTCCACGTTCGGCACCCTTCTCGCGGCCCGATGGCTCGCCCTGGGTCTGTTCGGTTTCGCCATCGTGTTCGCCGCGTTGTGGGGTCGTTCCCTCGCCAAGGGGCCGAACCTGGCATTGGCATTCGCCGCCATGGTGGGTGCCTCCAGCATTGTTCAGATCGACGTGCTGTCGGGGGTCACCGCGGTCTCCACCCCGCTACTTCTCGCCGCCGGAGTGTGTCTGGCCGGGCGGGGTCGGCTGAGCTGCCGCTTTGCTCTGGCTGGAGGACTCCTGACGCTCGGGGCCGTAAGTTCGCGTACCGGTTTCGGGGGCGCAATCGGACTCGGAATGTGGCTTGTCCTTGATGCACGATCGTGGCCAGCCATCCGAGGCGTGGCACGCAACCGGTTCGGCGCGCTCACTGCAGGTCTTCTCAGTACTTTGACCGTCGCGATCGTATGCTCGCGGATCTTTACGGTTCCCTTTCCCGTGTTGCACGGACATCCCGTTTCGCTTGCCAACGGAAAGATTCCGGCGCTGCAGGCATGCGGATGGCTGGTTCTGTTGGCGACGGGCGCGCTCTTCGTCGATATCGCCGTTTCCCGTCCCACCCACTCACGTCGTCATCGGATCAACAGGCACCACGCTCCCCTGATAACCCTCATCGGCGCCGGAGTCGGAGCTTCGGTCGAAGGTCTCCCACTCCTACAGGTCGCGCCGCTGCTGCTGCTGCTGTCGATACTCAGCATCACGGGCCTCTTTTTTTCGCCCGATTCGGGGTTCGCCCGGTTCGTGCGGAGCCAGCGGGCTGTCAAGCCGGTTAGCGAAGTGGTGCCCCGGTCCCGCCTCACCTGGTTGGGACCCGTAGTGCTGGCGCTGCTTCTCGCCGGTCTCCAGACCGCCCGGGTGGCCAGTCTTTCCAACCGGCAGCAAACCAGTCAGATGGCGTACATCCTTGAACGGACCACCGCCCGCGATGCCGTTTACGATCCCTCGGGGGAAGTGGGGGTGCTGCGCCCCCGGGCTGATCACAACGCGATCGGCCTTGCCGCGTTCGCGGTCGTTCCCGAAGGCGACACCGCCTGGGACCTGGAACTCCGTAAAACGCTGAATGCGGCCGGATTCACCCGAACAGCGCGGCCGGGCGTGTGGGCCCCAAGGCTGCAATGGTCCACGAACCAGCCGGTCGGCGTCGTTCCGGATCAGGGGCTGCAATGGTCCACGAACCAGCCGGTCGGCGTCGTTCCGGATCAGGGGCTGCAATGGTCCACGAACCAGCCGGTCGGCGTCGTTCCGGATCAGGGGCTGCAATGGTCCACGAACCAGCCGG
>JANMZO010000342.1:0-13313 GCA_031383405.1 Acidimicrobiia bacterium
ACCCGCGATCCGGGTGCGGTCGGGCTCGGAGAGGTCTCGCGGTACATCACCTTCGGAGCGAGTCCCCGTGCGTCAATCAACATGATCCTCGCGGCGAAGGCACTGGCGGTACTGCGGGGCCGAGACTACGCGGTCCCCGAAGATGTTCGCGACATCTCCCTTGACGTGCTCCGCCACCGGATCGCGGGTAGCGCGAGCAAGGTTCACTGCGTACTCCATGAGCGCCGGATCGACGTAGACAGCGTCGGAAGCCTGCTGCAGCACTTTGAGCTGCTCAATATCGATCACGGCTCTCGGGGGCTCGTGCGCTCGCGTCATGCGATCGACGATCACGAACTCCTCGGTCTGCGACGGATATCCCACGAGAACCTTCAACATGAAACGGTCGAGTTGGGCCTCGGGAAGTTGATATGTGCCCTCGGACTCGATCGGATTCTGCGTGGCCATTACGAGGAAAGGGTTCGGCACGGGATGAGACTCGCGCCCGATCGTAACCTGCCGTTCCTGCATGACCTCGAGGAGGGCGCTTTGGAGCTTCGCCGGAGCCCGGTTGATCTCGTCGGCGAGGAGAAGGTTGGTGAAGACCGGGCCCAGTGAGGTCTGGAATTCCCCCATCTTCTGGTTGTATATGCGTGTGCCGATGAGGTCTGCCGGAACCAGGTCGGGCGTGAATTGAATGCGCTGAAACTGACCTCCGATCGACTCGGAGAGAGTCTTGATCGCCATGGTCTTGGCTAACCCCGGCACGCCTTCCACGAGGACATGGCCGCGTGCGAGCAGGGCAACCAGCAATCGCTCCAACAGAGCGTCCTGCCCGACAATGACTTTTTTGACCTCGTAGGCCACCTGTTGGAGCGTGCCTGCCGTTGCGCTGGCGTTTGTCATAGTGCTGTCCTTGCTGTGACCGTTTGAGCCGGTATGAATTGTTGAAACCGCTCGGAGAAGACCTTGATCGCCTGAGCGGCTCGCCGGATGTGAGCGAAAAGCCAGGGTCCACGAACCCGACCGTTACTGAGAGGGACCTCCGGCGGCTCCGGCGGCGGTCGCGATCGGTACCGCAAAGCCGATGCCCACAAAGAAGTGTTGTCCTGAGGGATTGGCGAGCGCGGTCACAATGCCGACGACCTGTCCGGTCCGGTTCAGCAGCGGGCCGCCCGAACTGCCCGGATTGACGGCGGCGTCGAACTGTATGAGATCTTCGAGTTTGGTTGAGTCGTCGATCGGTACAGTTCGCCCGAGCCCGGACACCACGCCGGCAGTCAGTGAACTGACCAGGCCGAGTGGATGCCCGACTGCGAAGACCTCATCACCGATGTTCACCCCTCCGCCCATCACCGCGGGAACGATCACTTCGGGAGCCGCGTCGGCTTCGAGCACCGCAATGTCCTTCTCGGGATCCTGCGACACGACCCGCCCGTTGGCTTTTGTGCCGTCGGCAAACACAAGCCGGATGCTCGACGCGTCGCCAATCACATGGTTGGCCGTCAGGATCGCTCCCGCCTCGTTGATAATCACGCCCGTGCCGAGACCGATGTCCTTGCCCGACGTGGGGGCCCCGCTTGATTGTTCACGGTTCGTGATGATGACCAGTGAAGGGGCGATTGTCCGGTAAACGACTGACGCGCTCGACGGTGCGCCAGCCGCCTTTTTAAGGGCATAGTCGACTGCTCTCGCCACCTGTTGCTCAACGGTGGGCCCGATTTGGGCTTCATTGTTCGACGTCGTCGATCGCCATGCGAAGGTCACCGCCAACGCAGCAATGCAGGTAATCACGAGCAAGAGCACGAGGACCCTCCGCCGGTTGCTCCCAAGGAACTGCGCTCCTGGGTGGCTGTGATCGATGGTGTTGTCCTTTTTCACCGGCACCTCCCCTTCGGATCGTTCGACGTTTCGAATTGCTCGTGCCATCGGCGTCCGAGCACCCTAAACCGCCCTCAAACCGTTAGCTGTCATAGTGCCCTGGGAAACCCTGGATCGTACTTAACAGGATGGATGTTAGAAAACGCTTAGAACTCCGATGGCACAGAGGCTCCGTGGCGACACCGCTGCGGCGCTCTTTCAGAAATTCGATGCAGTGAGGCCGGCTGTGCAGATTCCGGAAACCTTCCGGCATTGGAAACCGCGTGACGACATTGAGGTTGCCATGGGCGTCATCACCTCGTGTCGACACGAAGCGGCGTAGCCTCCGTCCGTGCCTAAGGACGACCGCCAAGACGACGGCCCGGCACTGACAAGAGACATCGCGCTGGCGACTTGGGGTTTGTTCGCCGGCCTTGCACTCCTCATGGTTGCGGCCGGGTTGTTCGGCACGATGCTCGGGGTCCGGTCCGAGCTTGTACGGTTATCGACGGGTTTGAGCGGCCTCATCAGCGCGTCCTACTATGTCGGATTCCTGGCGGGGTCGAAATACACGTTGGAGGCGTTGAGCCGGGTCGGCCACATCCGGGTCTATGCCGCCCTCGCATCGCTTCTTTCCGCCGCAATCATCCTGGTGGGCCTCGTCGACGAACCGATTGCCTGGATCGGCCTACGGTTCGTAACCGGCATCTCCCTTGCCGGAATCTACGTCGTCGCCGAGTCGTGGCTGAACGACTTGGCGAACAACCAGAACAGGGGCCGATTACTCGGCATCTACAGCGTCATCTCGGCCGGAGCGTTTGGGGGCGGGCAACTGCTGATCGCCGGCTTCGATGCGAAACGGGTGAGCGGTTACGCCCTGGCGGCCGTCCTGACCTCTCTGGCGGTCGCACCCGTCGCACTGTCGGAGGCCAGCGCGCCTCCGGTCGTCAACGCCAACGACCGCATATCTCTCCGCGACCTGGCCAAAACGGTTCCTACCGGTGTGGGATCATGCTTCTTGGTGGGTATTGCGCACGGTGCCCTCATCGGCATGTCGGCGATCTACGCGACCCGGGTCGGCCTGTCCGTCAAGCACACAAGCCTGTTCGTGACCGCTCCGATGGTCGGCGGCGTGCTGTTCCAATGGCCCGTCTCGGCCGCATCTGATGATCTGGATCGTCGAGCCGTTGGCGTCGCCGCCGCCCTCGGCGCGGCCGGGGCCGGCGGGTTTCTTCTCCTGGGCTCCGCCGACCGGCCCATGGCTCTTGTGCTGATGCTGTTGGTCGGTGGTGCGAGTTATCCGCTGTATTCGATCGCCGGGGCGTACACCAACGACTGGGTGCAGCCCGAGCATGTCAACGCTGCGGCCTCTCAGCTGATCACGCTCTACGGGATCGGCGCGATTCTCGGGCCGTTCGTCGGGGCGGGTCTGATGATCGGGCTCGGCCCGATCGGGTTCTACTGGGCGATCATTGGGCTGCACCTGCTGATCGCAGCGTTTCTTCTGTACCGCATGAGCGTGTGGCATTCTCCGCTCGCCAAGCGGCCCTGGAGCGAAGTCTCGCTGCCGGCAAGAGCATTCTTCGTGCCGGCGACGGTCATTGCCATCGGTCGTCGTCGCAATCGCCGCCGCCGACTCCCACCACGAGAGTAGGCGCGGGTAGGTAGGCCCAGTACTCGCCTCCCTGACCCTGTCCCTGTCTCTGTGCCAAAGTCCGAGGACCGGAAAGCCGTCTACATGGCGAAGGACCCCTGCTTCATTGATGTACACGTCCGTGAGGAGAGGGTGTGACGGGTGTACATCCCCAAGGCAGGGGAAACCGCGGCGAAGGCGTCGCGTCCCTTGTCGATTCCAACCGTCGCTGTGTGGGTTCACTTTTCACCCCTGGCGGTGCAAAAGTGAACCCACACACCCGTTCGATCGACCGAGGGCGCCGGGGATCAGTTACCCGGTCCGGTCAACGCGTCGCCCTGTCTCGGCTGCGTCGAAGGATGCATATGCCGGTCGTTATCAGGGCGAAGGCCGCCAGCGTGAGCGGCAGCGAGTTCGAGCCGGTGTATCCAAGGTCCTCGGCCGACTGGCCCTTCACCTGCGGGGCCTCAGCCGTCGGAATCGACGCCAGCGCGGGAGCGATGGACACGGCGGGTGCAACCGAAGACGGTGGGACCGCGCTCGTCGGGGTCGCGCTCGTCGGGGTCGCGATCGTTGGGGCCGCGATCGTTGGGGCCGGCGACGGGGCTGTCGTCGCCGGTTTTGTGGTACTGGTAACGAGCGGAATCGGGACGCCCGGCGTTGTCGCCGCGATCGTTGTCGTCGTTGTCGTCGTTGTCGTCGTTGTCGTCGTTGTCGTCGTTGTCGCCGCGATCGTTGTCGTCGTAACACCCGGCGGGGTCACCGTTACTGACGCCGATGCATCGTTGTTCGAGCCAACCGTAGGATCGCCGGTTTCATAACCGCTGTCGGTAGACCCGAGAAGCACGGTCTCGACGATCTCTCCGGCACCGGGCACGACCTTCGCCACATTCTTCAACACACCGGTTGCTCCACTATCCACTGTGGCACTAACGGTGATAGTCCCGGCGAACGCGCCCACGGCCAAGGCCGCAAACGGGGACTGTGTACAGGTGATCGACTGGCCGACCGGTGCAGCGCAACTGAAGCCGGCGCCCGAAGCCGATGTCGGGGTCAGACCAGCGGGAAGGCGGTCGACCACAGTGAAAGCCTGGGTCGTCGCGTTGGGCCCGTTGTTCTTAGCAGTAACACCAAACTGCACGCTACTTCCGGGATTGACCACCCCCGCAGTAAGGAGAGTCTTGGCAACTTGCAGGTCGATGATCGGCCGAACGTAGCCGAAGTCCCATGAATGATCGTTTGCTCCAGGACCGGCCACGGTGAAGGCCACCGACTTGCCGGTCGTGAGGTCGGCATCGGAGCCGACCGAATCGGAGCTTCCCGATTTGGTCGTGAGACTCAGCGTCGTTCCGGCCCCGACGGTGTAGCCGCTGTCGACCGTGACGGTCGGCGAGACTCCGATCACCAGTTGCGCACCGGGAACGACAGCGGGGTTCGTGGCCGTGGAGAAGTAGTACTCACCGTTGGCGTTCGTCGTTGCGGTTGGCCCCTGCGACGTCGTGCCGGTCGCATCGTAGAGCGTCACCGTTGCGCCGATCACCGGCGGTTCATTCGGATCCTGGATTCCGTCACGGTCGAGATCGACCCATACACGGTTACCGACTTCGACCGGAGCCTGATCGCACAGTGCCTCAATGTCGCCGATTCCATTCGACTTGCCGAATGTCGACGAGTTGAGCCCACCGTCGAGGTATATCTGGGTCCCCGTCCCTTTCGAGCCATCGGCGACGGAAAACTTCTCGATACCGCCCGAGTCGAACGCCAGGGGGTCCATCGAGGTGACGTAAAGCGAGTTGGTCGAGGCAACGTAGGCCAGGCCACCGAAGGATGTTTCGTGGTGGAACGTGGTTATGCCGGACACGAACTTGTCGTTAAGGAAGAACTCGCCGCCACCCGGTCCCTCGCCATTCGCAGTCGACGCGCAACCGACCGAGCCCTCCATCACCAGTGTTCCGCTGTTGTTGCAGACCTTGAGTACGTCGCCACCTGAGATACCCGTGATGCCGTGAGTCGGCACGAATGTTCCATCAGGACGGTTGTTGCGGTTACCGACCTGGTCTCCGAAACGGTCGCGCATGCCGATCAGAATCGACCCGTCGGCTGCGAACACGAGGTCGGAGAACAGCGGTTGCGGGTAGGTAGCCGGCGCATAATCGGTATTCGGGTCCATCAGTACTGGCGTGCCGGTTGAATCGAGGCCGTAGTTGTTGGTCCAAAGGTTCCAGCGACAGGCTTGTGGGAGCGCCTGGTCGTACGTGCATCCCCTGGTGTAGTTGAGAGGGAACTGCAAGACGCTGGTCCACGTGGAGTTGGCCGGGTCGAAGGCGACGATCTCGGCATTCAAGGAGGCGGTGCACACCACTCCGACGTAGATCTTTCCGTCGTGCGGGCTTACGGCCATTGGCTTGTCACACACGCTGGTAACGGTCCGGCCCGTCGCCGTTCCCGTGGGAGCCGTGCCGTTCGAAGGCAGGGGGAGACTGTAAAGCCTGTTGTCGGCCAGTGACGTGAACCACATCGTCGCGTCGTCTTCACTCACGTCAATGTCGCCGAGACCGGCCCGACCGATGAGTGGGTACGTGGTGGGATCGGTACTGGGATTCCCTATCGCACCGAGACCGCGGGCGGAATTGGTTCCAATCGTCCCGACACTTACGCCCATAGTTGAAACATCAATGCTCCACGCCGCTGTGCCGGTGGTGCTGGCGACCGAGTACACGCCACCGAGACCAAGCGGGCCGAGGCCGGCGTGGCGCTTCAGATATGCCGAGGTAATTGTCTGCTTGGCGCCGCGGTTGTAGGCGACCCCGTACGCCGCACCCTGCACTCCCGCTTTTACGATGCCGGTGGAGGAGCCACCCGCCGCTGGAACGTTGTAGAGCACGTTGCTGGTGATGTTGCCGGTGGTGTCACCGTTGATAAAACACGTTGTAGCCAGATTCGGCGAAGCCTGACAGTAGTCTCCGGGATTCTGGAAACCGAAGCTGACGTTCGTCGCGGTCGCCAGGTCGACAAACTGCACGGAGGTGCCGTTATCGGTACCCTTCGCGGCGGGCCTTAACCAGCTTGGTACCGTCGACTCGCCGGAATCGAGCGTTGTATTTCCGTTGGCGTCGTATCCCGACACCTCGATCCGGACTTTACCGTCGGACGTCACGGCGGCCGCCGACCAAACGCCCGACGCGTTGGACGGGCCGGCGGTGTAGGTGTTAGCTACATCGTCGGCGGTATTGAGCAGGTTGTCGACGCCCGCTGTTTGTCCGGTGATCGTTATGAAGACTCCGGAGAGGAACTGCTCGCCGGAGTCCTTAACCCCGTTCTGGTTCTTGTCGCGGAACACGGTTCCGGAAACGGCGCTGGTCGCCGGACTCGCATGGGCCTGTTTCGAGGCGATAGTCACCGTCGCTACGAGGCCAAGTGCGAGAAGACCTCGAATCGACTTCCGAGTTGCCCAGTTGCCGGCCTCTCGCCCGCCAACACGTGTTGCCGACATAACTTCCTCGTTTACCTGTGGTTGCGACGATGATCAGGTGTCATCCCTGGACGACCCATTATCGACGAGTGGTGCCCGAAACATGAGTCATTCGGCACGTCCCGCCGAATCTTCTTTTCTCAGCCTTCGAGTTGGCAGTGGAAACGGTGACGAACAGTCATTTCTGAAGCGAATCAAGCACGGATAGTGAGTTACTTGCGCTGATTAGCATTAGCAGCCGCGCCTATCGGACTACCCGATCGTCGATGGCGGGCTTTCGTCGGTTGCGGCTGGTGTTTGCGCTTTGCCGTCCCCCTGGTCGATGACTCCGGGTAGCGGCGCCGATACCGTTGGCGCAAGGTTTGTAGGCATAGGAACCGTCGGAGGAACACTTGTCGTGGAAACGACGGCCGTAGTCGTCACCGTTGAAAGGTTCGATGGAATTGACGGATTGGCGCCCGGAACCGCGGAGCCGCCGTCCGGGCCGGCAATCGCAAGCGGACCAGTGCCGAAACCAGCGGGCAGTACGTTGGGAGCCTGTCGGGAGTCCGGCCCGAATGGGGATGGCAGAAGACCATCGATCCCACGAAGGAAGGCCCCTTCCGAGCTCACCAATTCAGCGTACGCAACAACATTGTCCACGTAGTGGTGTGTTTTGCGGTCGAACTTTCCACCACACGTCACCAGACGCAGGGTCGATCCGCCCGTCGGTCCGTAAACCTTTTGGGTCGGAAAATCCGTCTTGTGGAGCCGCTCGACCAGGACCACCTCGAAGTCGTACGTCGACCCGTCGGATTGTTCGATGGTGATGTGATCGCCTTCGTTGACATCCTTCAGATTTGCGAAGACCCCGGGCGCGACCCGTGAGTCGAAGTGGCCGACTATGACCGTGGGCCCGAATTCCCCGGGCCCATAGCCACCCGACCACCATCCGGTGACGTCAGCGCGCTTCGGAACGGACAGCGCCCGGTTACCGTCAAGCCCTATCGGAACAACCTCGGCATCGAGACCGATCGATTTGACCAGCAGACGGGTCGGTCGGGGACCATCGCCACCTCTCAGGTCTGAACGGAGATCGTCATTGGCGTTGTTGAACTCCCGTATGGCTTCGGGCGAGGGAGCCGAGTCTCCGGCCTTGATCCCCGGGATCCGACGCTGGATTCCGGTGGCGGCATCTTCCAAGATGCCGTCGCCGACCACCCGGAACCGGTTAGGGTCGCTTTGGTCGGTCGAAGCGAGATTGTCCTCGTCGGTTTGATCGACGCCCGACAGGCCATTTGGCATGAAGCCTTTGCTCACCGTCGAACCGCCTGACGGTCCCGACCGTCTGTTCTCCGCGACGCTCTGGGAATCCAACCCTGAGGACCTCGCCACGTTAGCGACGACGCCTACGGCCAGCACAAGACCCGCCGAACAAATCAGGAGCCACCCAACGAACGCATTTCGCGGGGTGGCTGATCGCAGTGTCATGAGCGTCGTTCCTGCGTATCGGCCCGATGCGGCCACCCCTCAGAGCGCGTCTCTCATTCGACGCGGGTGAAAAGCGGCTAGGGCGGCGGGCTGACAAAGCCTCGGAAGGCTACGTGCGGATCAGGCCTTTTTGCGACGAAGCACGACGATGCCGGCTCCAGCCAACACGGCGGCGCCCGCCAAGGCAACCGGAAGGGTGTTTGAGCCCTTATCGTTGGACAGAAAGCCTCCGCCAGCGGCAACACCACCGGCGGGCGTAGCGGCTGCATCGGCGGCCGGGGTCGTGTCGGCCACCGGTGCCGCGGCAGCGACGGTTGTCGTCGTTTCCTGAGCCGTGGCCGTCGAGACGGCGACCGTCGAGGCCCCGAGGACGAGCAACGACACAGCGACAGTACGAAGTGATCGGGACAGCATGGAATCTCCTGAAGGCGTGAGAGCGGAAGTCAATAAAACGATAGTGCCGATTGCGACTGCACGGGCGAACCCGTCTCGGTTGCCGGGGCCGGGTCCACCACGGAACCATGCTTCGGCAGTAGCGGTATTCGCCTTTAGCGCGAACCGGCTATGTGTCCTGGGTTCGTCGCCCGGGCTGCACGCCGGTTTATGACCCGATGAAATACGATCCGAAGACGTCGGCGGGAGCTTTGGCGAACAATTCGCGAACTGCCGGCTCGAAATGCTCAAGAGGTTCGTGTCGATACGCCGGGTCAAAACAGTTCTGGTCGTAGTCCGCACAGAACCGGACGCATGCATCGTAATGGGGGTGGTCTTTGAACATGTCCCGGGTATGTGGATCTCGACCGTAGTGACCGAACCAGTAATACCCCTGGAACAGGCCGTGGTGCTTCACTATCCAGTAGTTCTGCTCGTCCACGTACGGTCTCAGCAGCGCCGCCGCGACTTCAGAATGATTGGCTGTTCCAATGATGTCTCCCACGTCATGAAGGAGTGCGCAGGCAACGTACTCGGCGCTCTCCCCGGCCCGCTCGGCCCGGGTCGCCGATTGGAGACAGTGATCGAGCCGCGAGATCCGGTACGGTGAAGACGCATCCATCTGACGCAGCCAGTCAAGAACCCGATCCGCCTGGGTGTCGATCTGTTCCTGTTCGTGGGCGAAAACGAGTTCGTAGTCGTCGAAGGTCGCTTCGGCCATCGTCGTGAACGAAACGACCTCGCCGCTGGAAAGTTTGCTGTTCATAACACGTTCGCTTTCGTGGTTTGCCGGTGAAATCGACCCGGTAGACGGTCGACTCGTCTGCTCAAGAATGCACCATTGCATTCGTGGCTTCGCCCGTCATCCGGGCGAGGATCCCGTATACATCGTCGACATCAAAATAGATGTCCTGCAGGTGTCGTGGCCCATTCGGTGTGAACGCAGCGCGGGCGTGCATCACCCGTTGGCTGTGGACGATCAATGTTTCGCCGGCATTCAACCGGAACCGGACCTCGTAGTCGGGATCAACCACCATCGATCCGAGGAGCCTGTAGGCCCGGTACCACTCGGCGAGATCGGGATGATCGAACGGGAGGGGCTGCATCAGCTGGTTCGAAAAGCGCAGGTGTTTGAAGCCACCTGACCCATCACGAACCACGAGCGGAGCCCGGGTGAATCCGTCGGCGTCGTTCGAGTACTGACGGAATGACACTTCCACGCGGGTGAGAACGTCAATCGCCGCCCGGTCACGCTGCTCAAGATCGTGGAGTACCGACCAACTGTTCACGACGAGGCTCTCACCTCCGTCGGCATCGTTGGCGATCATCGCAAGGACCTGACCGCTTGGCGGGTACGTGGATTGGGCGTTGTCGTGGTGCGGGGGCAGCGCTTCGCGAGTGTAGGCAACGTTGAAACCCTTGGGGTCGAGTTGCACGTCGAAGATGACTCCAAGGTTGTGGTGGATGAGGGTGAGGCCGAGCGCTTTGATGTAGTCGATGCACGAACCCGGCGCCGTCGGAGAGCCTGTTATGACAACGGCGCCGTCGCGTCGGAACGCTTCGAAGAGTGAGCGTCGGGTCGCGAGATCGTTCACCGTGGCGTCGTGGTCGAACCGCTCGACACGGTAGCCGGCGCGCCACAGGCGGGCCGTATAGCTCGTCCGATGTATCGCCGTGTCGATCCGATCCCAAAAGAGGTGCGGGTACAGCGAGGTATGGCCGCCGGCCCAGGAGATCCGGAGGCCATCGGGCTCCACGCTGAGCGAAGAGACCGACGGGGGCTCGATATCCAACCAGGGAGTCCAGCGGCGTTCGTCGGTCTGCACGATCCGGCACTGGAGGCAGGGACAGTTGTCTCGAAGCCAGTCATTGAGAAACCGAACCGTTTCGGACCCGAAATCGACCAGCACATGGTTCTCTCCAGAGGTCGCCCCTAGCACCTGACCGGACGGGAGGTGTCGGGCCGGACCGACCTGGTAATCCTGGTAGACAGCCACGATCAGTTGTACCACTCGTTGAACGGTCGACGCCACCCCACCGACGCTCGCGATCCAGCGCCCGCTGCGAGAAGCCCACAACCCTGCCACCCGGCAGTTCACGGGCTCTTCCGTCCTGCAGCGTCCTGCAGCGTCCTGTGCCGTCCTGCGTTGGATCGTGCAGTTACTCGACACCCATCTGGTCGAGCGCTTTGAAGAAGATTTGGGCGTGGGCCAACAACTCGCTGTCCGACGGATGGTCGAGTGGCTCGACACCGACAATCCGGTCGGCGATTTGAGGATGACGCTCCCGAACATACGTGGCGAAGGCGCTCTTCGCGTTGCCCGGCCCGGAGACCAGAACCTTGTCGGTCTCGTCTACGGCGTCGACGATGGCGTCGAAGAACCTGTGGTCGTCCGGAGCACGGCCGGAACCGATCACGTTGGCTTTGTGGTGCACCCGACGCGTCGGATTTTGGCTGTGGATTTCGATCTTCGCTGTCGTGTCGAGTGAGAATCCGATGATCCTGGCTTCTCGGTGATCGAGCCAGATGATGGCATGGGCCTGGTGCATGGATGCACTCCTTTTCGTGATTCAACGGAAGCTCGAACCGCCTCCGTCACCCACTCTGCGGTCGCGCTCGCCGACCCACTAGGGCACAAGGCCCTGTCGGGGCGGGAGCAACGCACTTCTGCGAACCCGACCTCGCTCGACCCCGCCCGACGAGCCCCGCGTCGGCCGGTAGCCGCATCGGCGCGGGAGAACAGTTGTCGAGCCACGGACGAGGACCGGCGGGTCAGCCCGGCAGCACGACTTCAAGGATCTCGACGTCGGCCGACGATGCGAGGAATGCAAAGGGCTCCCCGGCCGGAATCACGACGCAATCGCCGCGCTGCATCGCGAGCACGGGCTCCACGCCACGGTCAAGCGTGGTGGATCCGTCGAGGACGAAGGCGAAATAGAACTCACCATCGTGGGCCGTCCTTGTCGCTGGCGTTGCGATCCCGGTCGATCCCGAAAGGCGGAGCACGCTTGCTTCGCCAACTCCCCCGGTGGCTTCGCGTAGTCCAAAGCGGCGTCGTTCGAAACCGTTGCGGTCAGATGTCCATGCAGCGCCCTCGGAGCGGTGGAAGGTATACCTCTGGCCGCCGAACTGGCGATCGGGATTGACGTGGGCATTCGGGAGGGGCATCGACGGGTCGGCGTACGTCTCGTGCAGAGCCGGGCAGCCTATTTCGACGACCTCGAGTCCCGCCGAGGCCTCCAGCACACGGTGACGGATCTCCGGTGGCTGGAGTACACAATCGCCAGCGCGCATAATAAATGGCTCGCCCTGGTCCTCGTAAACCAGCCGAACCCACCCGCGGTAGCAGTAGATCATCTGGAATCGGACCCGGTGGAAGTGCACGTAGTCAGGCACTGGCCCCGCGTCGGGGATTTGGATATGTGAGGCGATGAAGCGACCGCCCTGGCGGTTCGGAATCAGGTCGCGGTAGCGCATGCCCGCCCGACCTGTCCCCCAGGATTCTTCGTCGGCGGCGCGTTGAAACACGAACGATTGCGCGACATCGGGAAGAACGAGAGGCGGGTTCGCGTCGACCAGTTCGACCACGGTCCCGTCGGGGGCGACGAGTAACGGAGTGTCGGCCAGGTCCGACGGGTCGTCGCAGATCAGGCGAAGGCGGGCCGGACCGGGTCCGTCGGGGTCAAGACGTATGCGAAGCCCGTACCCACGGAGAACCACGGTTTTCGGCGAGTCGGCCGGAAATATGGCATCGACGAGGAACCCGAGACGCTCGTGGTAGAAGTCCAGGGCTTCGGACACGTCGGCGCAACGGATCACTACCTCCGCGGAACGGACCGTGGAGCGGGTCGGATTCCGCAACGGTGTGGCCGGCATCGGTTCGGGGGCGTTCATGAGTTCCACGTTACCCAGACCCAAGCGCAACCACGTTGCCGGTTGCGGTTGAACCGGTCCTACGATGCTTGTCGTCCATCGGGGCACATCGAGGAGCCATCAACATGTCCAGTTTGTCGGAATCGTTCCGAGCATCGTTTCCCATCTTCGAGAAACGGGTGTACCTGAACTCGTGCTCGCAGGGCGCGCTTTCGATGCAGGTCAGGGCCGCGTACGACGAGTTTCTCCAGGGGTGGGAGACCTACGGCGCCCAGTGGGGAGCGTGGACCGAGCGCAATGAACTCGTCCGCTCGGCTTTTGCCGACCTCATCAACGCGCCCGTTGATTCCGTCGCGGTCACGACGTCAGTGTCGGCGGGTTTGTCCGCGTTCATGTCGAGCCTTGAGTTCGAGGGCCCCCGCAATCGCATCGTGATCACCGATTTCGAGTTTCCGACGGCCGGCCAGATCTCCTTCGCGCAAGCGCTTCGCGGCGCCGAGGTGGTCGTTGTGCCCTCGCGTGATGGCACCGTCCGACTCGAAGACATCGCTGATGCGGTCGACGAACGCACCGCCCTGGTGATGATGACCCAT
>JANMZO010000350.1:0-6087 GCA_031383405.1 Acidimicrobiia bacterium
GCCCTTGGCACCAGCAACACGGCGATCTGCTTGGGGTAAACGCCACCTCTGCTAGGACACCCCCTGATCGTAGACACCATTTCGTAACAAAACCCCAAACCCCATGCGGGCCGGATGCGCGGCGCGACGACTCCCTAGAAGTGACCGCCAGCCGGAACAACAAATCGGCCGTTCACTTCGCCATCAACGAACCAGCGAACCAGCGAACCAGCGGGCCAGCGGGCCAGCGGGCCAGCGAACCAGCGAACCAGCGGGCCAGCGGGCCAGCGGGCCAACGTTGGACCAGAAGACCCTGTTGCACCGCCCCCGGGTCGATTAGGCTGCACTAGCCGCTACGACACTGGCGGGAGAGCTTCAACCGGGCAACCAGCTCGGCGAAGCGCCGTAGGAGCAACCTCCCCGGAACCTCTCAGGCCCACGTACCGCTTGTGTCAGGCAACGCTGGAGAGCAGATCGTCCATTCGGACGACCTCACCGAAGGTGGAAATCCGATCCCGGTCGGGTGAATCTCTCAGGTAATCAGGACAGCGGGGGAACCGAGCAACCGCACGTAGGCGCGCGACCGCACGCCTCGAACGACCACACGAGGTTCCCTTGACTACCAACATCTCTCCGTCCAGCCGGTCGACGATCGGGACGTTCCGAATCGAACCCGAACGATTCGCGACGCGACATCTCGGCCCCTCGGCCGACGACACCGCGAAGATACTCGCCACCCTTGGCGTCGCCTCGCTCGATGAGTTGATCGACCAAACGGTGCCGGCGTCGATCAAACTCACCGAACCCCTTTCGCTCCCCGCGACGCTCACTGAGGTTGAAGCCCTCGCCCGATTGCGTGCGATCGCCCAGGAAAACACGGTGGTGCATTCCATGATCGGGCAGGGTTACTACGGCACCCACGTGCCCGGCGTGATTCAGCGCAACGTACTGGAGAACCCGGCCTGGTACACCGCGTACACGCCCTATCAGCCCGAAATCAGCCAGGGCCGGCTCGAAGCCCTTCTGAACTTCCAAACGATGATCGCAGACCTCACCGGCATGGACCTCGCGAGCGCTTCGCTGCTCGACGAAGCCACCGCGGCAGCGGAGGCAATGGGCGTGGCCCGGCGCCAGAGCAAGTCGAAGTCGAACCGGTTCCTCGTCGATGCCGACTGTCATCCTCAGGTCATTGCGGTTGTCCAGACCCGGGCCGAGCCGCTCGGAATCGAAGTACTCATAAGTGCGCCTACGGTGGAGGCGGCCACGATCGAAGACGGCGTGTTCGGCGTCCTGCTCGCGTGGCCGGGCTCCAGCGGTGCCATCTCCGATCACCGTGACGTGATCGGAGCCGTGCACGGTATGGGTGGAATCGCATGCGTCGCCACCGACCTCCTGGCCTGTGTGCTCATGGATCCTCCGGGTGCGGTCGGCGCGGATCTCGTCATTGGTTCAGCGCAACGCTTTGGCGTCCCGTTCGGCTACGGCGGTCCTCACGCGGGTTTCATCGCCGTGCGCGACGCTCACAAGAGAGCCCTACCCGGACGACTTGTCGGGGTAAGCGTCGACGCCAAAGGCCGCACGGCTATGCGTCTGGCACTGCAGACCCGTGAGCAGCACATCCGTCGAGAGAAGGCCACAAGCAACATCTGCACCGCCCAGGTGCTTCTGGCCGTTATGGCCGGCATGTACGGCTGCTACCACGGCCCCGACGGCCTCCGCCGAATCGCCGGCAACGTTCATATGCGCACCAATCTTCTCGCGACCGGCATCGCCGCGCTGGCCAACTCGGAGGTGGTCAACACAACCTGGTTCGACACCCTCACGATCCGGGTCGCGGGCCACGCAGACGAGGTTATTGCAGCAGCTCTGGCCCGCGGGGTCAACCTTCGCCGTATCGACGCCGACCACATCGGGGTCAGCTGCGACGAAACAACGACCGACGACCATATGAATGCGGTGCTGATCGCGCTCGGTGGTCCGGTGCCTGCCAGTTCGGCGGGTGGCGACGTCGGTGAGCGCATCTCGGGGATCCCGCTCGAGCTTCTCAGGTCAACCGAAATTCTTCCGCACCCCACATTCTCCCGGTACCGGTCGGAGACGGAGATGCTCCGGTATCTTCGCCGTCTGGCCGACAAGGACCTGGCTCTCGATCGCACAATGATCCCGCTCGGCAGTTGCACCATGAAGCTCAACGCCACGACGGAGATGATTCCGATCACGTGGCCCGAGTTCGCGAACCTCCACCCGTTCGCGCCCGCGAACCAAGCCGCCGGTTACCACCGCCTCATGGGCGAATTGGAAGCCATGCTGGTCGAGATCACCGGATACGACGCCGTTTCGTTGCAACCCAACGCCGGATCACAGGGTGAATTCAGCGGACTCCTTGCGATACGGGCGTACCACCGGTCGCGAGGCGACCTGCACCGCAACGTGTGTCTTATCCCGTCCTCGGCTCACGGCACGAATGCCGCCAGCGCCGCTATGTGTGGGATGCAGGTGGTCGTCGTGGCATGTGATGACCACGGCAACGTCGACATCGCCGACCTTCGCGGCAAGATCGCTCAGCACGAGGCGAACCTAAGCGCGTTGATGATTACATATCCTTCCACCCATGGTGTGTTCGAGGCGGCGATCAGCGACATTTGCGGGATGGTCCACGACGCGGGCGGACAGGTGTATCTCGACGGAGCGAACTTCAACGCTCTGGTCGGTGTCGCGAAGCCCGGTGCCTTCGGAGCCGACGTGAGCCATCTCAACCTTCACAAGACATTCTGCATCCCACACGGAGGTGGGGGCCCGGGTGTCGGGCCGGTCTGCGTGAAACGTCACCTCGCACCGTTCCTCCCCGGCCACCCGGGTCTGCCCGGCACGTCGTCGATCAACGACTCCGAAGCCTCGCCGACCCACGCCGTCGGTGGCACGACGTCGGCCCCATACGGGTCAGCCGGAATCCTTCCGATTCCCTATGCCTACATATCGATGATGGGTAGCGACGGCCTTCGAGCCGCCACCGCCCTGGCCATCGCCAACGCCAATTACCTAGCCAAGAGACTCGAAGGCCACTTCCCCGTTCTCTACACGGGAGCCAACGGGCGCGTCGCCCACGAGTGCATCCTCGACATTCGCCCGATTACCCACGACACCGGGGTGACCGTCGACGACATCGCCAAACGTCTTATCGACTACGGCTTCCACGCGCCGACGATGTCGTTTCCCGTTGCCGGCACCTTGATGGTCGAACCTACCGAGAGCGAATCGATTGAGGAACTCGACCGGTTCTGCGACGCCATGATCGCCATTCGGGAGGAGATCGACCGGGTCGCGTCGGGCGAATGGCCGAAGGACGACAACCCACTGTGCAACTCCCCGCTCACGGCCGAGGATGCGACCGCCGACGAATGGACGCATCCGTACTCGCGGTCCGCCGCCGCGTACCCGATCGCGTCGCTGCGCCGCCACAAGTACTGGCCACCGGTCAGCCGGATCGATGGAGCCTACGGCGACCGCAACGTCGTCTGCTCGTGCCCACCGATCGACAGCTACACGTAAACACCGGTTACCGGTTACCCGAAACCCAACCCAGCTGCCAGAATTCCCCAACCCGACCTATACCGGTCGGCAGGCACGCCCCTGACAACGAGTTGGGGACCCATGACAACGAGTTGGGGACCTGACAGCGGTCGGCTGGCTAGAGAATCGTCCTGTCCCCGAGGGCCCGGTCGCTGAGTGTCTTCAGGTTGGCCAGCGCAGCCAACACTAGAGCGGTCGTCCCACCGACCAGGAGCATCACCGATGGCGAGAAGCGGTCGACGGTCCAGCCGCCCAGGTAACCGCCGACGCCGACCATTCCGCCGAAGCACATCATCCATAGCGCCATGACGGGCGCACGTTTCCGGTCGTTGAGATGCTGCTGGAGCACCGTCGACATGGCGGTCGTGGTACCGAAGTAGAAGAATCCGAGGACGGCGACCACCGGAAACGCAATCGCCTTCGTGTGCACCGCCGAGAATGCGAAAAGTGCTGCGCTGAACCCCACGAACATCCAGCGCGTCGACTTCCGCTTGTCGACCCGGGCAAAGACCGTGGCCTGCGCAAGTGAGCCGAGCATCGCCCCGGCCGCCCACGTGCCAAACAGCAGCGTGTAGATCCCGGCGCGGGAGTTCATGCCGAGGTTACGTTCCGCCGTGGTCGGAAACTGCGAGATGTACGGAAGGCAGAACAGCGACATGAGGAGCAGTATGAACAGCACGCGTCCGACAACGAGGTTGCGGCGTGCTTCGGTGAAACCTTCCAGCAACTGCGCCAGTCCGGTCGGATCTTCTGCCGTGCGAGGGCGAACCGGACGGATCGTGATCCACGAAATCGCGGCGATCGACGCAAAGAAGGTCAGCGCGTTGATAACGAAGATCCATGCCAGGCCAGAATGGGTGCGCGCGGTGATCCCGAGAGGCGTGAGACCGAGAATGAGAAGTGGGCCTATGACTCGCGATCCGTTGAGCGACGTCGAATTCAGTGAAATCGCTCCGGGCATATCCGGTCGATCAACCAACTCGGGGATAACCGACGAGTAGGTCGGTCCGACCAACGAGTTCGCAATTCCGCTGACCATCACGCAGAGCAGCAGAGCCAGCTTGCTCGTCGACCACAGAGCAAGTCCGGCGAGAGCGAAGGCCGACAGCATTTGCACAAACTGGCCGCCGACAATAAGGCGCTTTCGGGGGAACCGGTTGGCGAACATGCCACCGACAACGGCGAGTAGGAGCATCGGCCCCATCTGGGCCAGGCCGACCAGGGCCACGAACGAACCGGATCCGTGGGGGCGGGCCGCAGTCTTCGTGAGAGACAGCGCATAGGGACCGAGGGCCACGTTCTGCATCCAGGTGCCGATCCCGGAAATGAACTGGCCGGCCCACACGATGCGGAAGTTACGGTACGCAAAAGCGGCGGCCACTGTACCTGGCGTCGGGACCCGCTTACCGGGTCGCTGCTCCCGCCGCTCCAGCCCCTGCTCGTCGCCTGACCCGATGCCGGATCGGGGCGGGGAAACACGGGTCATCACCTTCAGTCTCCCACCCCACCCGGGAAGCCGGACAATTACACCCCTGTGAAACATTCCACGTTCGACGCCATGAACCCGACTGGCGGGCCGACCAGCCGACAGACGACGCGTGTTCGTCTGACGCCTCCGCGTCGACCATCATGGAGGGGTGCATTCGGCAGTCCTCCAATCTCCCCGGGTCCGTATCGGGCAGCTTGAACTCGAAACCCCGGTCGTCCTCGCCCCTATGGCGGGTGTCACGAATGCGCCATTCCGCACGCTGTGTCGTCGCCATGGGGCGGGCCTCTACGTGAGCGAAATGGTCATGGCCCGCGCGGTGATCGGTGGAGGCGCGCGCACAATGCGGATGATCTCGTTCGCGCCGGATGAATCACCCCGGAGCATTCAGCTGTACGGTACCGAGCCGGTGTCTCTGGCCGCGGCCGTGCGCTTCTTGATCGCCGAAGTCGGCGTCGACCACATCGATATGAACTTCGGCTGCCCGGCCCCAAAGGTCACACGCAATGGTGGTGGCTCGGCCGTCCCGTTGAAGCGCAATCTGTTCCGATCAATCGTTCGGGCCGCCGTGGAGGCCGCCGAGGCCGAATCCGGCGGACGGGTTCCGGTCACGATCAAGTTCCGCAAAGGCCTCAACGACGATCTGCTCACCTACCTCGATGCGGGTCGGATCGGCGAAGAAGAAGGGGTGGCCGCAGTTGCCCTCCACGCTCGAACGGCCTACCAGCTCTATTCGGGTTCGGCCGATTGGAACGCGATCACCACGCTCAAACAACACGTCACCACGATCCCGGTGTTCGGCAACGGTGACATCTGGGAAGCGGAAGACGCGGTTCGCATGATGAACGAAACGGGCTGCGACGGTGTGGTCGTCGGTCGTGGCTGTCTCGGCAAGCCTTGGTTGTTCCGTGACCTCACGGCCGTCTTTACCGGTCGAGCTGTCCCCGCCCCACCCCTTCTCGGTGAGGTCCTCGCGACGATGCGCGAACACGCACACATGCTGTTCGAGTACTACGAGGGGGAGCGCGGCATCCGAGACTTCCGGAAACATG